>NZ_JBDYCV010000012.1:0-58730 GCF_040495915.1 Shigella sp. FJ200513
TTCAGGGAAAAATATCATCAGATGGCTGCTTAAAAAAAGAACAAATGGTAGTGTCCGCTATTGCCAGTACACCTCACTACTCAGAACACTTTCTTAAATGGTTTCACTGAAACGTGTTCATAGACTCCTGCCGCTACGTACGGGTCAGCATCGGCCCAGGCCTGAGCTGCTTCCAGCGATTCAAATTCAGCAATAACGGTTGAGCCAGTAAATCCCGCAGCCCCTGGATCGTTACTGTCTACCGCTGGCATTGGACCAGCTGTCAACAAACGACCTTCATCATGCAGTAACTGTAAACGTGCTAAATGTGCCGGACGAACGGAAAGGCGTTTTTCGAGGCTATCAGCTTTGTCTTGAGCGTAAATAACATACAACACGGGCACAACTCCTTGTTCGGGAAAGTTGTAAAGTACGTTATTTGAAAGGGCGAAGATCTGCAACGGAAAGATGATGTCTTTGTTAAGGTCATGCATAAAGTAAGGGTAATTACGCCAAAAATGACATTTTCACTGATCCTGATCGTCTTGCCTTATTGAATATGATTGCTATTTGCATTTAAAATCGAGGCCTAGTTTTTCTACTGAAATGATTATGACTTCAATAACCCTTGATTTACCTCGCCGCTTCCCCTGGCCGACGTTACTTTCGGTCTGCATTCATGGTGCTGTTGTGGCGGGGCTGCTCTATACCTCGGTACATCAGGTTATTGAACTACCTGCGCCTGCGCAACCAATTTCTGTCACGATGGTTGCGCCTGCTGATCTCGAACCGCCACAAGCCGTTCAGCCGCCACCGGAGCCGGTGGTAGAGCCAGAACCGGAACCTGAGCCGATCCCCGAACCGCCAAAAGAAGCACCGGTGGTCATTGAAAAGCCGAAGCCGAAACCTAAGCCAAAACCGAAGCCGGTGAAAAAGGTACAGGAGCAGCCAAAACGCGATGTCAAACCCGTAGAGTCGCGTCCGGCATCACCGTTTGAAAATACGGCACCCGCGCGCCCCACATCAAGTACGGCAACGGCTGCAACCAGCAAGCCGGTTACCAGTGTGGCTTCAGGACCACGCGCATTAAGCCGTAATCAGCCGCAGTATCCGGCACGAGCACAGGCATTGCGCATTGAAGGGCAGGTTAAAGTTAAATTTGACGTCACGCCGGATGGTCGCGTGGATAACGTACAAATCCTCTCAGCCAAGCCTGCGAACATGTTTGAGCGTGAGGTGAAAAATGCGATGCGCAGATGGCGTTATGAGCCGGGTAAGCCAGGCAGTGGGATTGTGGTGAATATCCTGTTTAAAATTAACGGCACCACCGAAATTCAGTAAGCAGAAAGTCAAAAGCCTCCGACCGGAGGCTTTTGACTATTACTCAACAGGTAAGGCGCGAGGTTTTCCTTCAGGATCAACCGCTACATACTTAAATAATGCTTCTGTCGCTTTATAGCGTTGCCCGATTGGTTCAGACGCTACTTTTTTCACCCACACTTCAATATTAATGCTGACCGATGTCGTCCCTTTCTGGACACAGCGTGCATAGCAGCACACCACATCGCCGACCGCAACCGGCCGTAAGAAAGTCATTCCTTCAACCCGCACAGTCACTACGCGACCGTGGGCAATTTCTTTTGCCAGAATAGCGCCGCCAATATCCATTTGTGACATTAACCAACCACCAAAGATGTCACCATTGGCATTGGTATCGGCGGGCATGGCTAAAGTACGTAAAACAAGATCGCCCTGAGGGACGTTATGTGTTGTAGACATGGTAAAACCGACTTAAAAGGAAAATCACAGGCGCGATGCTACTATGATTTTCCTGAGGAGAACAGAGGAGATACAGCGCCAGCCCCGAAGGACTGGCAGTCTGGTTAGGATTTATCTTCCTGCGGCATGTGGCGGTAGATATAGATACCGCTTAACAATGTGAAGATTAAGGTAAGGGCGGTCAGGCCAAAGACTTTAAAGTTGACCCAAATATTTTGCGGCAGCCAGAATGCGATGTAGATGTTTGCCAGACCGCAAAGGATAAAGAAAACAGCCCAGGCCAGATTTAGCTTCGACCATACCGGTTGCGGCAGCGTGAGTTCTTTACTCAGCATCCGCTGAATTAGCGGCTTTTTCATCACCCATTGGCTGACTAACAGGGCTCCCGCAAACAGAGCATAAATGACTGTAACCTTCCATTTAATAAACTCATCATTGTGGAAGAACAGCGTCAAGCCACCGAAGACGACCACCAGAACAAAAGTGATCAGGGCCATCTTCTCAACCTTACGAAAGCGAACCCAGCTATAGATAAGCACAATCGCCGTGGCGACGATCAGCGCTGCAGTAGCCGCATAGATGTCATAAATCTTGTAAAACGCGAAAAAGACAACCAGCGGTAAAAAATCAAGAAACTGCTTCATTTTACGATTCCGTAATCAAATGCTTAAGGTTATTGGCGAATCAACATATACAGGCGGAACAGATAGATGAGCAATATGGCAGAAATCAGGTTGCTCAAGGTGTTCGCCAGTACGGCACCAATTTCCGGGGTTAATGCGGCAAAAGAAGAGGCAAAAAGCAGCAACAGTGTTTTTGCCAGCAACCAGCTCAGTACTGCGGGTGCCACCAGACGCATATTCGCCCAAGTCAGCCGCATACTGCTACGCATCGAGGCAAAAATGCCCATTTTGTCCTGTACCAGCATCACCGGTGCCAGGGCCAGTAAAATGGCCATGATAATTCCCGGAACGACCACCAGCATGATGCCAATCTGTACTAAAAGGGTAGTCAGAAAAATCAGAATAAATAACTTGGGCAATATCGGCGCACTGGCACCAATAGCTCGCAGCGCACTGACTCTCTGACCCGCAGACACCAGCTGGATAATTAATATTACGCCTCCGGCGAGAATGGCGTTACCGATTAATTCTGAAAAAGTGGACGCCGCTGAAGCCTGCAGCAAAATTTGTTGCTGTTCCGGTGACATATTCTGAACCAGGTCGAACAACCCACTACTGCCGCTAACGGGCACGCCGTCATTGAGCTGCGCAAGCTGTGCATCACTGGGTGAGAAAACATGCCCTAACACCACTGTGATAAACGCACATAGCAACGATACCAACAGAATGGTCATAAATTGATTACGGAAGAAATTTCCGGTGTCACGGTATACGGACTGCGCCGTGATAGACATGCACTCTCCTTGAGTTTTATGCAGGTGTTAATTAGCGGGCAATTGTACCCTGGTTAAGCCTCGGGTGGCAGCATCAGGTCTTGTATGGAAAAGCATATCTTTGTAAAGCGGAGGTAATTGCTGGCCTTCAGGCGTGGGCAAAGCGCGGCAAGTGGCGATCGAGTTAATATTTGCGTAGAGAAAATATTTAAAAATTGATTTAAATCACATTAACCAGGATTCTCAATGCAACTTCTAAATTAATCCAGATCAATAAATGGTGAATTATCATATGTAATGTGATCTATGTAGGATCATTTGTTACTCCAATGTAGGTATATTCGTCACGTTTTTATAACCATAACGACGGAGCGGATATGAAAAAGTTAACAGTGGCGGCTTTGGCAGTAACAACTCTTCTTTCTGGCAGTGCCTTTGCGCATGAAGCAGGCGAATTTTTTATGCGTGCAGGTTCTGCAACCGTACGTCCAACAGAAGGTGCTGGTGGTACGTTAGGAAGTCTGGGTGGATTCAGCGTGACCAATAACACTCAACTGGGCTTGACGTTTACTTATATGGCGACCGACAACATTGGTGTGGAATTACTGGCAGCGACGCCGTTCCGCCATAAAATCGGCACCCGGGCGACCGGCGATATTGCAACCGTTCACCATCTGCCGCCAACACTGATGGCGCAGTGGTATTTTGGTGATGCCAGCAGCAAATTCCGTCCTTACGTTGGGGCCGGTATTAACTACACCACCTTCTTTGATAATGGATTTAACGATCATGGCAAAGAGGCGGGGCTTTCCGATCTCAGTCTGAAAGATTCCTGGGGAGCTGCCGGGCAGGTGGGGGTTGATTATCTGATTAACCGTGACTGGTTGGTTAACATGTCAGTGTGGTACATGGATATCGATACCACCGCCAATTATAAGCTAGGCGGTGCACAGCAACACGATAGCGTACGCCTCGATCCGTGGGTGTTTATGTTCTCAGCAGGATATCGTTTTTAATTCCGCACAAAAACGACCCCGTAATATACGGGGTCAATAAGGACATGGTATAAAGGGTATTATTTCTTCGCTTCTACGCCATCAGTTTCAGAACGAATTAAAAATTTCTCAGTTGTTTGCGGAATATGCTGAATCAGCCAGTCGGCCATTTGCTTTTCCTCATTTAAAATCGCTTCGATGATCGGAATTGAGACTGTATCACCGGCATTTTTTGCTGCTGCTAATAGTGAGGTGTAACAGGTGATTTCAAATTGCTCGAAGACATATCCGCCAATAGAGCCTTTAACTATTTCATCAGAAGGGAATATACCACCGATTGACTGCCCAAGCGCAGCCATTTTACTCATGGAATCTTTAATGACTGAACGTGAAATGTCATTACGATCAAGAATAGTTTCCAGTTGAACAATCTGGTTTTTGGTTTCACTAAGATGTTGTTCAATACGAGCGCGTAGTTCAGGATAATTATCTATACGGCTGGCCATGGATTCAAGCATAGATTCGGCTTGCTTTTCCATTGCGTGGGCGTCACGTAACCAGTCATGATAATGTTCAATACGATTCATGAAAATGTCCTCTTTATAAAATGACTAAAAGTTAAAATTCATATTTCAGGCTTTATTTTCGGCTTTCTTATTTACGTTATTAAGGGCCAGATCAGTCAGTTTGATGTCGGTGGCCTTTTCTTCTTCCAGGGTTTCTTTCAGAAGCTTCGCTGCTTTACGGTAACCTAATTGTTCAGCCAGCGTCGCTAATGTCCCGTAACTGGCAATCTCATAATGCTCGACTTTCTGTGCTGCGGCAATCAGTGCGGCATCACGCACTTCGTTTTTCTCGGTACTTTCGATGACCTCATTAGCTTCTTCAATAAGACCTTCCATTGCCACACATTTCATGCGCTTAATTTTCAGATTTGATTCTGATTCCACAACTTGATCAATTCGTTCAATCTGTCCATGAGTTTCCTCGAGGTGCGCATGAAAAGCCTGACTTAATTTTTCATTTGATGTTGCTCTTGCGAGTTTTGCCAGTGCCCGGGTTAATTGTTTTTCTGCGCTGTAGGTATCTGAAAGCAGTTGAATAAATACATCTTCAATGGTCTTCATATTCATATTTTTCTCCAGTGAAATCACTGCGAGCCATACGGCCCGCAGATGCAATTATCTTTATCAGCTGATATTAATAATTAACGGTGAATCAGGATTTGCCTGATTTATTACCACCGCTTTGTTGACCGCCTTTTTTACCCGCTTCAGATGCGCGTTGCGGATCATTTTTAAAATTACCGCCGCTATGCTGACCGCCTTTACGGCCTGCGTCGGATGCCTTCTCACGGTCTTCGGCGAAATTTCCTGAACTACCACGATGTTCGGCCATGTTATTTCTCCCGTTGCGTTGCATTGTTTCATTAATATGAGTGTTGTGTGTCGACACTCATTAAAATTAGTCACTAATGAGAATTAGTCAAATTAAGCGCAACGAGAAGATAGAGGGAAATATATTTTGAGGAACATTCTGGATATATTAACAATTACCTGAGGAATATGTGACTTAGAGAAAATTATTGATTTTACTGGTGTTATGTTGCGGGATTAATTTGTTTGATTATATTACTGTTGGGCGGAAAAATGACGTAAGTTGACGTTCGACCGGGGTAAGCGAAACGGTAAAAAGATAAATATTAAATGAATTTAGGATTTTTCCGGCTTCATTAAAGAAAGTTAAAATGCCGCCAGCGGAACTGGCGGCTGTGGGATTAACTGCGCGTCGCCGCTTTCATCGGTTGTACAAAAACTTTCAGTGCCGCCAGCATTTTCTCTGGCTCATTAATATGTTGCTCGATGATTTTAACAATGGCCGAACCAGAAATCGCGCCCGCAGCTCCTGCATCAATCGCTGCTTTTACCTGATCCGGGGCGGAAATACCAAACCCCTGCAATGGAGGTGCAGCGTTGTACTCTTTCAGCTTCGCAACCAGATGATTGAGGGGTAACGCGGCGCGGTTTTCTGCGCCGGTCACGCCCGCTCGTGACAGCAAATATGTGTAACCACGACCGTAAGAGGCTATCTGGCGCAGCAGGTCGTCATCGGCATTTGGCGGGCAGATGAAGATAGGTGCGACATTATGGCGCAACGCGGCCTGGCGGAAGGGCGCGGACTCTTCAACTGGCACATCGGCAACCAGCACCGAATCGACGCCGACTTTCTCGCACTGGGCATAAAACTCATCAATGCCTTTGTTAAACACCAGATTGGCATACATCAACAGGCCAATGGGAATGGTCGGGTGTTTCTGGCGAATCAGTGCCAGCATTTCAAAACATTGTGCCGGAGTCACACCTGCCGCAAAGGCGCGCAGAGTGGCGTTTTGAATGGTCGGGCCATCCGCCAGTGGGTCGGAGAAGGGGATACCTAACTCCAGCGCGTCAGCACCGGCTTCAATTAGCGTATCGATAATTTTCAATGACTGCTCAATGCCCGGATCACCGAGCGTGACGAAAGGAACGAATGCGCCTTCTTTGCGCTCCTTCAACTGGGCAAACAGAGATTCGTAGCGTTCCATCAGATTTCCCCTCGTGCTTTCAAAATATCGTGAACGGTGAAGATGTCTTTATCGCCGCGACCGGAAAGGTTAACCACCAGTAGCTGCTCTTTATCCGGGTTTTCGCGCATCATTTTCAGCGCATGGGCCAGGGCGTGGGAGGATTCCAGCGCCGGGATGATCCCTTCGTGCAGGCACAGCGTTTTGAAGGCTTCAAGGGCTTCATCATCGGTAATAGACACGTAATCAGCGCGTCCAGTGCTGTTAAGATACGCGTGTTGTGGACCGACAGACGGGAAATCCAGTCCGGCGGAGATGGAGTAAGATTCTTCAATCTGCCCGTCTTCGGTTTGCATCATCGGCGCTTTCATACCGAAATAAATGCCCACGCGACCATGTTTTAGCGGTGCGCCGTGCTCGCCAGTTTCGATACCGTGACCACCAGGCTCCACACCAATCAGGCCGACGTTGGTTTCATTGATGAAATCAGCAAACATGCCGATGGCATTCGAACCGCCGCCAACACAGGCGATAACGGCATCCGGCAGGCGACCTTCTCTTTCCAGAATCTGCGCTTTGGTTTCTTCGCCAATCATCCGCTGAAACTCACGGACAATGGTCGGATAAGGATGCGGGCCAGCCGCGGTGCCCAGCATATAGTGCGCGGTTTCATAACTGCCGGACCAGTCGCGTAGCGCCTCATTACAGGCATCTTTCAGCGTGGCGGAACCGCTATGTACCGGGATCACTTCCGCACCCATTAAGCGCATACGAAAAACGTTAGGCGACTGGCGTTCAACGTCTTTGGCACCCATATAAATACGGCATTTCAGGCCGAGCAGGGCGCTGGCAAGGGCCGACGCCACGCCATGCTGACCGGCCCCGGTTTCGGCGATGATTTCGGTTTTACCCATCCGCTTCGCCAGCAACGCCTGCCCCAGCACCTGGTTGGTTTTATGTGCGCCGCCGTGCAGCAAATCTTCACGCTTGAGATACAGCGTGGTGTTCGTCCCGGCTGTAATGTTCTGGCATTTGGTCAGTGCGGTTGGACGCCCGGCATAGTTTTTCAGCAGGTCGTTGAACTGGGCTTGAAATTCAGGATCTTTTTGCGCGCTGACAAAAGCTTCTTCCAGCTGGCGCAGAGCAGGCATCAGGATTTGTGGCACGTACATGCCGCCAAACTCACCAAAATAGGGGTTAAGTAATGTTGTCATTGTTCCTTTCCTTAATATGCGCGCAGCGTCTGGAAAACCGAGGCCAAAAGACGTGCGTCTTTGATGCCCGGTTGCGACTCTACAGCAGAATTAAAATCAAGTCCGGCGCAGCCGGTTTGTGCCGCTTCCACGCAGTTATCTGCGCCTAAGCCCCCCGCCAGCAGAACGTTGCCAAGCGATTGACCATTTAATAGTGACCAGTCAAAACGTTGCCCGCTTCCACCCTGGCCGTTGTCTAAAACATATTTATCAACGTGCTGAAACTCGCGGGCGGGCAGGGTTTCACCGACGCTTAATGCTTTCCAGATGGCAACATGTGCTGGCAGAGCTTCACGCAGCGTATCGATATACAGCTGATCTTCATTGCCATGCAGTTGCACTGCCGCCAGCGATAACACCTTAGCTTTGTCCACCACATCGGCAATATCGTGATTGCGGAACACGCCAACATACTGCAACGGTGCCGCAGCCATCACTTCCTGCGCCTGTTCAACGTTGACGCAACGCGGTGATGTCGCAACAAAAATCAACCCACCGTAAATCGCGCCCGCGTCATAAGCTGCTTTAGCATCTTGCCCACGCGTCAGGCCACATACTTTATTCTCACCCAGCAACACCCGGCGCACGGCGGCGTGCAAATCGTCATGGGCCATCAACGCCGAACCAATCAGAAAACCGTTAGCGAAGTGGCTTAACTCGCGCACCTGAGCGTAAGTATTGATGCCGGATTCGCTGATTACCGTTACGTTGTGCCCCAGTTTCGGCGCAAGCTCGCGGGTACGGTTGAGATCAATCGACAAATCACGCAGATCGCGGTTGTTGATGCCAACGACCTTTGCCCCTAATGCAATGGCGCGCTCCAGTTCCTCTTCATTACTGACTTCGGTCAGCACCCCCATCTCCAGACTGTGAGCGACGGCTGCAAGCTGGCGATATTGGTCGTCATCCAGTACTGAAAGCATTAATAAGCAGGCATCGGCCTGGTAATAGCGCGCCAGATAGATCTGGTAAGGGTCGATAATGAAGTCTTTACATAAAATCGGCTGCGGGGCGATTTGGCTGACGATGAGGAGGAAATCAAAGCTCCCCTGAAAATATTTCTCATCAGTCAGCACCGAAATTGCCGAAGCGTAATGTTTATAAATGGCGGCAATGCGTGCCGGATCGAAATCATCACGGATCACGCCTTTTGACGGCGACGCTTTTTTACACTCCAGAATAAACGCCGTGCGTGCACCCTGTAGCGCATCATAAAAATGTCGTGTGCTCGGCTGAACCTCATTCTGAAAACTGGCCAGCGGTTGCTGCTGTTTGCGGGTTTCTACCCAAATCGCCTTGTCTGCGACGATTTTCGCTAAAACGGTTTGCATCATTTACCCTCGTGCCGCCAGCGCGGTAACTCTGTCGTAAGCGGAACCACTGCGCAGTACCTCAAGAACGGTTTGCGCATTGGCTTGCAGATCTTCATGGCCATGCAGGCGCATTAACATGGCGACGTTCGCAGCGACGGCTGCTTCATGGGCGGCGTCGCCTTTACCTTGTAACAAGCGTGTTAAAATGTCACGGTTTTCTTCAGGTGTTCCGCCTGCCAGTTGCTCCTGGTGGTAGGGAGTCAGGCCAAAATCTTCAGCGGTCAATTGATAGCTCTTAATTTTGCCGTCATGCAGCTCGGCAACGATTGTCGGCGCGTGTAATGAAACTTCATCCATCCCGCCGCTGTGCACCACCGCCGCGCGTTGATACCCCAGCACGCGCAAGGTTTCGGCAATCGGCAGCACCAGTTCCGGACTATAAACACCAATTAACGCCAGCGGCGGATGCGCCGGGTTAATCAATGGCCCCAGCACATTGAACAGGGTGCGGGTTTTCAGTTGCTGGCGAACCGGCATCGCGTGGCGGAATCCGGTGTGATATTTCGGCGCAAAGAGGAAACATACGCCTAACTCGTCCAGCGCCTGGCGCGATTTATTGGCGTTCATATCAAGATTAATACCGAATGCCGCCAGCAGATCCGACGAGCCGGATTTACTGGAGACGCTGCGGTTACCGTGTTTCGCCACTTTCAGCCCACAGGCCGCGGCGACAAACGCACTGGCGGTAGAAATATTGATACTGTTGCTGCCGTCACCGCCAGTACCGACGATATCAGCAAACAGATAATCCGGGCGCGGGAACGGCGCTGCGTTTTCCAGTAGCGCGGTTGCTGCCCCGGCGATCTCGTTCGGGTGCTCACCGCGAATTTTCATGCTCACCAGCGCCGCCGCCAGTTGTTCCGGCTTCAGCTCGCCACGCACCACCGCTGAAAACAGCTGGTGGCTTTCTTGTTGGCTAAGCGTCTGCGCCTGATACAGTTTTTCCAGAATCGGTTGCAGCGTGTTGGCTGGCTCTAGTTTCTGCTGCGCCCAGGCCAGCGTTTGTTCCAGCAGGCGAGCGCCCTGGGTGGTGAGAATGGATTCCGGATGGAACTGGAATCCACAAACGCGATCCGCATCGTGACGTACTGCCATCACCATGCCATTAAAATGGGCGTTGATGGTTAAACCGGCCGGAATGTTACTGCCAACCAGCGAGTGATAACGCGCCACCGGCAGCGGGTTTGTTAATCCGGCAAACATCGCCTGACCGTCATGTTCAATGCTCGACGCTTTACCGTGAAGAATTTCGCCCGCCTGACCGACATAGCCCCCGTAAGCTTCGACAATTGCCTGATGTCCGAGGCAAATGCCAATAATGGGCAGCTTGCCACGCAAGCGGGTGAGGAGTTCCGGCATACAACCGGCTTCGCTCGGCACACCGGGGCCAGGAGAAAGCATCAGTACCGGATTGCTCATCGTCGCCAGGCGTTCAATTAAGGTCTGCGCCGGAATATGGTTGCGGTAAATCACCACGTTATGACCATTGCTGCGCAACTGATCTGCCAGGTTGTACGTAAAAGAGTCGATATTATCGAGCAGCAGAATGTCAGCCATCAGAAAGTCTCCTGTGCATGATGCGCGGTGGCAATAGCGCGCAGTACAGCGCGGGCTTTGTTACGGGTTTCGTCGGCTTCCGACTGCGGAACAGAATCAAGGACTACACCAGCACCCGCTTGCACGGTGGCGATACCGTTTTCCACCAGCGCCGAGCGGATCACAATGCAGGTGTCGAGATCGCCATGCGCGGTGAAATAACCTACCGCGCCGCCGTAGCTGCCGCGGCGACGACCTTCCGCCTCGGCAATTAACTGCATAGCGCGTACTTTCGGCGCACCGCTTAACGTCCCCATATTCATACAGGCGCGATAAGCGTGCAGGGCGTCAAGATCGTGACGCAGTTCGCCGACTACGCGAGAGACGAGGTGCATCACATAGGAATAACGGTCAACTTTGGTGAGATCGGCGATGTAGCGGCTGCCAGGGGTGCAAATGCGTGCCAGATCATTACGGGCGAGATCAACCAGCATCAGATGTTCAGACAGCTCTTTATGGTCAGTACGCATTTCCAGTTCAATACGGCTGTCGAGATCTCTGTCCAGTGAACCATCGGCGCGACGACCGCGTGGGCGTGTTCCGGCAATCGGGTAGATCTCAATCTGGCGGCTGGTGGCATCATACTTGAGCGAGCTTTCCGGCGACGCGCCAAATAGGGTGAAATCATTATCCTGCATAAAAAACATGTACGGGCTGGGATTACTCTTTTTCAGCACGTAATAGGCCGCCAGCGGTGACGGGCAGGGCAGAGAGAAACGGCGAGATGGCACCACCTGGAAAATTTCTCCAGCGCGAATCGCTTTTTGCAACAAACGCACTACGCCACCGAACTCTTCATCGCTCTGATTACATTCACAACGCATATGCGGCACGGAAACCACTGGCAGCGGCGGCGCGGCTTCGGTCAGTTGCTGACGTAGTTCGTTCAGGCGAGCAGTGAGACGTTGTTTTTCTTCTTCATTCGGAGCAAACAGGCTGGCCTGAATACGGGTGCTTTTTTTCTGATGGTCAATCACCATCAGCGTTTCAGCGAGATAAAAACAGAAATCAGGGCAGTTATTTTCCGCTGACAGTTGCGGTAAATCTTCAAATCCCGCCACAAGGTCATAAGAGAACAGGCCGCCGAAGAACATTGCTTCTCGTTCTTCCTTCGGTACATTCAACAGATTCTGCAATAAACGGAAAGCGTCAAAAACCGAAAGGGAGCATAAGCGGGCGTCTTCATCCAGCAGTGGACTGACAGGGGGGAAGCGCAGCACACGGCAGTTTGGTGATTGTTCACTTTCCACACCCGCAGGCAGGGCGTTATCCAGTAGTGCCAGCAGGGCTTCGCCATTGCCGGAAAGTGCCTGAATTGTGACGGTGTCACCTAATGCTGTAATGCGCAGCGCACTGTCTATCAGCAGCAGGCTTTTTAAATCATCTTTGCTGTCGATATCTGCGGATTCCAGCAGCAGCGTTGCCGGACGATTCCCACACAACTGGTGAAAAAGCGCAGTCGGGTTGTCGCGATAAGCGCCTTCGCAGGTTAGCAGTTCGAGAGTCGGTTTTTGTGTTTGCATTGTTATTCTCTAATTTTGTTCAAAAAAAAGCCCGCTCATTAGGCGGGCTGGGTATCTGATTGCTTTACGCATGGTGAATACACTGCCCGTTTCAGGAAGTGCGCCACCAACCTTTCAGTACGAAAATTGCTTTCATTGTCGATACCCTTTTTACGTGAACTTGCGTACTAGTTAACTGGTTCGATGATTAATTGTCAACAGCTCATTTCAGAATATTTGCCAGACCCGTTATGATGTCGGCGCAAAAAACATTATCCAGAACGGGAGTGCGCCTTGAGCGACACGAATTATGCAGTGATTTACGACCTGCACAGCCATACCACAGCTTCCGATGGCTGCCTGACGCCAGAAGCATTGGTGCACCGTGCAGTCGAGATGCGCGTCGGCACCCTGGCGATCACCGACCATGACACCACAGCTGCAATCGCGCCAGCAAGAGAGGAAATTTCACGTTCGGGACTGGCGCTGAATCTTATTCCCGGCGTGGAAATTTCCACGGTCTGGGAAAATCATGAAATTCATATTGTCGGGCTGAATATTGATATTACTCATCCGCTAATGTGTGAGTTCCTCGCGCAGCAGACAGAACGGCGCAATCAGCGGGCGCAGCAAATTGCCGAAAGACTTGAAAAAGCGCAAATACCTGGGGCGCTGGAAGGCGCACAACGACTGGCGCAGGGCGGCGCAGTGACGCGCGGTCATTTTGCGCGTTTCCTTGTGGAGTGCGGCAAAGCCAGTTCAATGGCAGATGTCTTTAAAAAGTATCTGGCGCGCGGGAAAACCGGATACGTTCCGCCACAGTGGTGTACAATAGAACAAGCTATTGATGTCATTCATCATTCTGGCGGTAAGGCGGTGCTAGCTCATCCTGGGCGGTACAATCTTAGTGCTAAATGGCTGAAAAGATTGGTTGCGCATTTTGCCGAACACCACGGCGACGCGATGGAAGTCGCGCAGTGCCAGCAATCGCCCAATGAACGCACCCAGCTGGCCACACTTGCGCGTCAGCATCATTTATGGGCATCACAAGGATCTGATTTTCATCAGCCATGCCCGTGGATCGAACTGGGTCGTAAACTCTGGCTGCCCGCAGGCGTTGAAGGCGTCTGGCAGCTATGGGAACAGCCGCAGAACACCACAGAGAGGGAATTATGAGCCAGTTTTTTTATATTCATCCTGATAACCCGCAGCAACGTCTGATCAACCAGGCGGTGGAGATCGTGCGTAAAGGCGGGGTGATTGTCTATCCAACTGATTCCGGCTATGCGCTCGGCTGTAAAATTGAAGATAAAAACGCCATGGAGCGTATTTGTCGTATTCGCCAGCTGCCGGACGGTCACAACTTTACCCTGATGTGTCGCGATCTTTCTGAACTCTCGACCTATTCATTCGTGGATAACGTTGCGTTTCGTTTGATGAAAAACAACACGCCGGGCAACTATACCTTCATCCTGAAGGGGACGAAGGAAGTGCCACGCCGTCTGTTGCAGGAGAAACGCAAAACCATCGGTATGCGTGTGCCTTCTAACCCGATTGCGCAGGCGTTGCTTGAAGCACTGGGCGAACCGATGCTTTCCACTTCGCTAATGCTGCCAGGCAGCGAATTTACCGAATCCGATCCCGAAGAAATTAAAGACCGTCTGGAAAAACAGGTAGATTTGATTATTCACGGCGGCTATCTCGGGCAGAAACCAACAACGGTTATTGATCTTACCGATGATACGCCGGTCGTGGTGCGTGAAGGCGTAGGTGATGTGAAGCCTTTCTTATAAGTGCGTAACTCTGTATACTACGCGGCCTTAAAATGGCGCTATACGGCGCCATTGATTCTCCTGTTCGACGCCTGTGAAGGCGACACCAAAAGGAAGCTCTATGAGCGAAAAATTACAGAAAGTGCTGGCCCGCGCTGGCCACGGCTCCCGCCGTGAAATCGAATCTATTATTGAAGCCGGTCGTGTGAGTGTTGATGGCAAAATTGCTAAACTCGGCGATCGCGTTGAAGTTACCCCTGGGCTGAAAATTCGTATCGATGGTCATCTGATTTCGGTACGTGAGTCCGCTGAACAAATTTGTCGCGTTCTGGCCTATTACAAACCGGAAGGTGAGTTGTGTACCCGTAACGATCCGGAAGGGCGTCCGACGGTGTTTGACCGTCTGCCAAAGCTGCGTGGCGCACGCTGGATTGCCGTAGGTCGTCTGGACGTTAACACCTGTGGTCTGCTGCTGTTCACCACCGATGGTGAACTGGCAAACCGTTTAATGCATCCAAGCCGTGAAGTTGAACGTGAATACGCCGTGCGTGTATTTGGTCAGGTTGACGACGCGAAACTGCGTGATTTGAGTCGTGGCGTGCAACTGGAAGATGGTCCGGCAGCTTTTAAAACCATCAAGTTCAGCGGCGGCGAAGGGATCAACCAGTGGTACAACGTGACTCTGACCGAAGGCCGTAACCGTGAAGTTCGTCGTCTGTGGGAAGCGGTTGGTGTGCAGGTGAGCCGCCTGATCCGTGTTCGTTACGGTGATATCCCACTGCCAAAAGGTCTGCCACGCGGTGGCTGGACGGAGCTGGACCTCGCCCAGACTAACTATCTGCGCGAACTGGTGGAGCTTCCGCCAGAAACCAGCTCTAAAGTCGCTGTAGAAAAAGACCGTCGTCGCATGAAGGCTAATCAGATTCGTCGTGCGGTGAAACGTCACAGTCAGGTGAGCGGCAGTCGTCGTTCTGGCGGGCGTAATAACGGTTAATCAAAGTATGCCGGACGTCATATCCGGCATTTTTACAGATTAATAATCAATCCCTATTTGCGCCTTAACACCGGCATCAAACGCATGTCTGATGGGGCGCAGCTCACTTACCGTATCCGCCAGTTCAAGAATATCCCGATGACAGCCTCGACCCGTGATAATCACCGTCTGTTGATGTGGACGTTCATTTAACGCCTGCACCACTTCTTCCAGTGGCAAATAGTCATACGCCACCATATACGTCAGTTCATCAAGCAAAACCATATCCAGTGAGGAATCAGCAAGCATCCGCTTTGCATGTTGCCAGACTTCGCGGCAGGCGGCGGTATCAGACTCGCGGTTTTGTGTATCCCAGGTAAAGCCCGTTGCCATCACCTGAAACTCAACGCCATGTGGCTCCAGCAGATTGCGTTCGCCATTAGGCCAGGTGCCTTTAATAAACTGCACGACGCCCACTTTTTTTCCGTGACCAACTGCGCGTGTTGCCGTACCAAATGCCGCGGTGGTTTTGCCTTTTCCATTGCCGGTAAAGACGATGATAATACCGCGTTCATCCTGGGCCTGGGCCACACGAGCATCTACTTTTTCTTTCACTCGCTGCTGACGCTGTTGGTAGCGTTCATCACTCATTGGGAAATTCCTGGTTTACGGCCCGGTTGGGCGTCAAAGGTCATGCCGGTTTTACGGCGGCTGTCATCGCCCATCAGCCAGAGGTAGAGCGGCATGATATCAGCGGGTGTTTTAAGTTTCTGTGGATCTTCGGTCGGGAAGGCGCTTGCGCGCATTGCGGTGCGCGTACCGCCTGGGTTAATGCAGTTGACGCGCAGGCGCTGCTGATATTCATCGGCCAGTACCTGCATCATCCCTTCGGTGGCAAATTTCGACGCTGCATATGCACCCCAGTTGGCTCGTCCCTGACGTCCAACGCTTGATGAAGTAAAGACCAGTGAACCGGCGTCCGATTTGAGTAATAAAGGAAGCAGTGCCTGGGTGAGCATAAAGGTGGCATTAACGTTGATCTGCATGACGTCCTGCCAGACCTGCGGATTTTGTTCGCTCATTGGGCAAACATCGCCGAGCAATCCGGCATTATGCAAAACACCATCCAGACGCGGATAATTAACGACAATGCGCTGTGCCAGTTGTTGGCAATTTTCGGACGTGCAGGTCAGCAAATCGAGAATAAACCACTGTGGCTGACGCCCAGTTTCTTCGTTTATGTGGCTGGCTACCTGACGTAATTTTTCTTCATTACGGCCCAACAGAATCACTGTCGCACCATAGCGTGCATACGTCATCGCGGCTTCACGACCAATCCCATCGCTGGCTCCCGTCACCAGGATAATGCGATCATTGAGTAAATCTTGTTTTGGCTGGTAATGCATGGCTACTCCTCAACGACGTTGTCTGTCGCGCTGCCAGTGTACTTTATGACTTTGGGGCTTTATGCCTGAAACAGAAGGGCATTTCAATCAGCCTGGGGCGATAACACCGCAAAATGGATACTTTGTCATACTTTCGCTGCAATAACATCTCTGCGAGACGGCTTAACATGCCTGTTGTAAACTGTGAGCCAAAGCGTTGTTTAACCAAGGTGGGGACTCGTGGAATTGTTGTCTGAATATGGTTTGTTTTTGGCTAAAATCGTTACCGTTGTGCTAGCGATTGCGGCGATTGCCGCCATTATTGTCAATGTTGCTCAACGTAATAAACGCCAGCGTGGCGAGTTACGGGTCAACAATCTCAGCGAACAGTATAAGGAGATGAAAGAAGAACTGGCCGCGGCGCTGATGGACTCACATCAGCAAAAACAGTGGCACAAAGCGCAGAAGAAAAAGCACAAGCAAGAAGCGAAAGCAGCAAAAGCGAAAGCCAAACTGGGCGAGGTGGCAACTGACAGTAAACCTCGCGTCTGGGTGCTGGATTTTAAAGGCAGCATGGACGCCCATGAAGTGAACTCGCTACGTGAAGAGATAACGGCGGTACTCGCAGCATTCAAACCGCAGGATCAGGTTGTGCTCCGTCTGGAAAGCCCTGGTGGCATGGTGCATGGTTACGGGTTGGCGGCTTCGCAGCTGCAGCGTCTGCGTGATAAAAACATTCCTTTAACTGTTACGGTAGACAAAGTCGCTGCCAGCGGCGGTTACATGATGGCCTGTGTGGCGGACAAAATTGTTTCCGCACCGTTTGCTATTGTGGGTTCCATTGGGGTGGTGGCGCAAATGCCCAACTTTAACCGCTTCCTGAAAAGCAAAGATATTGATATCGAACTGCACACCGCCGGGCAGTATAAGCGCACGCTGACCTTGCTGGGTGAAAATACCGAAGAAGGGCGGGAGAAATTCCGCGAAGAGCTGAACGAAACGCATCAGTTATTTAAAGATTTTGTGAAGCGTATGCGTCCGTCTCTGGATATTGAACAGGTGGCAACGGGTGAACACTGGTACGGACAACAGGCGGTAGAGAAAGGCCTGGTTGATGAAATCAACACCAGTGATGAAGTTATTCTTAGCCTGATGGAAGGCCGTGAAGTGGTTAATGTACGCTATATGCAGCGTAAACGACTCATTGACCGATTCACCGGCAGCGCGGCAGAGAGCGCCGATCGATTGTTGCTACGCTGGTGGCAGCGGGGTCAAAAGCCATTGATGTAAAAGACAAACGCGAGGCTAAGACCTCGCGTTTTGCTTTAATCAACCAGATGATATTTTTCTGAAAGCACATGGGCCAGGTGTTTGAACATATTAAACACCGCGGTGCTTTTGGCTGTTGGCAATCCTTGTTCATCTAAAAAGTAGTCGCCGGTAAATACCAGCACGCCATTACGCTGCGTGACGCCGGTGGCTTCAATCCCTGCGAGCGTATCCTCATGCTCACGAATGATTTTGTTGGCCTCTTTCAACAGCGTTTCGCGGTCGATGGGTTGTGTCTCTTTGTTCATTATTTACTCCTTAAACAAGGACATTAGTCTACGCCAGGCATGGCTTGCAGACAAATATACCACGCTGGTGGCAAGAGCGCCTTACTGGCAACTTTGGATTTTGCATGCTAATAAAGTTGCGTATCGGATTTTATCAGGTACAGTGTGACGCTTTCGTCAATCTGGCAATAGATTTGCTTGACATTCGACCAAAAATCCGTCGTGCTATAGCGCCTGTAGGCCAAGACCTGTTAACTCAGTCACCTGAATTTTCGTGAACAGAGTCACGACAAGGGGTTGATATCCGCAGAGAGCGAGTCCATATCGGTAACTCGTTGCCAGTGGAAGGTTTATCAACGTGCGACGCATTCCTGGAAGAATCAAATTAGGTAAGGTGAATATGGGTAAAGCTCTTGTCATCGTTGAGTCCCCGGCAAAAGCCAAAACGATCAACAAGTATCTGGGTTGTGACTACGTGGTGAAATCCAGCGTCGGTCACATCCGCGATTTGCCGACCAGTGGCTCAGCTGCCAAAAAGAGTGCCGACTCTACCTCCACCAAGACGGCTAAAAAGCCTAAAAAGGATGAACGTGGCGCTCTCGTCAACCGTATGGGGGTTGACCCGTGGCACAATTGGGAGGCGCACTATGAAGTGTTGCCTGGTAAAGAGAAGGTCGTCTCTGAACTGAAACAACTGGCTGAAAAAGCCGACCACATCTATCTCGCAACCGACCTTGACCGCGAAGGGGAAGCCATTGCATGGCACCTGCGGGAAGTGATTGGTGGTGATGATGCGCGCTATAGCCGAGTGGTGTTTAACGAAATTACTAAAAACGCGATCCGCCAGGCATTTAACAAACCGGGTGAGCTGAATATTGATCGTGTTAATGCCCAGCAGGCGCGTCGCTTTATGGACCGCGTGGTGGGGTATATGGTTTCGCCGCTGCTGTGGAAAAAGATCGCTCGTGGTCTGTCTGCCGGTCGTGTGCAGTCGGTGGCGGTCCGCCTGGTGGTAGAGCGTGAGCGTGAAATTAAAGCGTTCGTACCGGAAGAGTTCTGGGAAGTCGATGCCAGCACGACTACGCCATCTGGTGAAGCGTTGGAGTTGCAGGTGACTCATCAGAATGACAAACCGTTCCGTCCGGTCAACAAAGAACAAACTCAGGCTGCGGTAAGTCTGCTGGAAAAAGCGCGCTACAGCGTGCTGGAACGTGAAGACAAACCGACAACCAGTAAACCTGGCGCTCCTTTTATTACCTCTACGCTGCAACAAGCTGCCAGCACCCGTCTTGGTTTTGGCGTGAAAAAAACCATGATGATGGCGCAGCGTTTGTATGAAGCAGGCTATATCACTTACATGCGTACCGACTCCACTAACCTGAGTCAGGACGCGGTAAATATGGTTCGCGGTTATATCAGCGATAATTTTGGTAAGAAATATCTGCCGGAAAGTCCGAATCAGTACGCCAGCAAAGAAAACTCACAGGAAGCGCACGAAGCGATTCGTCCTTCTGACGTCAATGTGATGGCGGAATCGCTGAAGGATATGGAAGCAGATGCGCAGAAACTGTACCAGTTAATCTGGCGTCAGTTCGTTGCCTGCCAGATGACCCCAGCGAAATATGACTCCACGACGCTGACCGTTGGTGCGGGCGATTTCCGCCTGAAAGCACGCGGTCGTATTTTGCGCTTTGATGGCTGGACAAAAGTGATGCCTGCACTGCGTAAAGGCGATGAAGATCGTATCTTACCGGCAGTCGATAAAGGCGATGCTCTGACGCTCGTTGAACTAACACCAGCCCAGCACTTTACCAAGCCGCCAGCCCGTTTCAGTGAAGCATCGCTGGTTAAAGAACTGGAAAAACGTGGTATCGGTCGTCCGTCTACCTATGCGTCGATCATTTCGACCATTCAGGATCGTGGCTATGTGCGAGTAGAAAATCGTCGTTTCTATGCGGAAAAAATGGGCGAAATCGTCACCGATCGCCTTGAAGAAAATTTCCGCGAGTTAATGAACTACGACTTTACCGCGCAGATGGAAAACAGCCTCGACCAGGTGGCAAATCACGAAGCAGAGTGGAAAGCTGTACTGGATCACTTCTTCTCGGATTTCACCCAGCAGTTAGATAAAGCTGAAAAAGATCCGGAAGAGGGTGGTATGCGCCCGAACCAGATGGTTCTGACCAGCATTGACTGCCCGACTTGTGGTCGCAAAATGGGGATTCGCACAGCGAGTACCGGGGTATTCCTTGGCTGTTCTGGCTATGCGCTGCCGCCGAAAGAGCGTTGCAAAACCACCATTAACCTGGTGCCGGAAAACGAAGTGCTGAACGTGCTGGAAGGCGAAGATGCTGAAACCAACGCGCTGCGCGCAAAACGTCGTTGCCCGAAATGCGGCACGGCGATGGACAGCTATCTCATCGATCCGAAACGTAAGTTGCATGTCTGTGGTAATAACCCAACCTGCGACGGTTACGAGATCGAAGAGGGCGAATTCCGCATTAAAGGTTATGACGGCCCGATCGTTGAGTGTGAAAAATGTGGCTCTGAAATGCACCTGAAAATGGGGCGTTTCGGTAAATACATGGCCTGCACCAACGAAGAGTGTAAAAACACACGTAAGATTTTACGTAACGGTGAAGTGGCACCACCGAAAGAAGATCCGGTGCCATTACCTGAGCTGCCGTGCGAAAAATCAGATGCTTATTTCGTGCTGCGTGACGGTGCTGCCGGTGTGTTCCTGGCTGCCAACACTTTCCCGAAATCGCGTGAAACGCGTGCGCCACTGGTGGAAGAGCTTTATCGCTTCCGCGACCGTCTGCCGGAAAAACTGCGTTATCTGGCCGATGCGCCACAGCAGGATCCGGAAGGTAATAAGACCATGGTTCGCTTTAGCCGTAAAACCAAACAGCAATATGTCTCTTCGGAAAAAGACGGAAAGGCGACTGGCTGGTCAGCATTTTATGTTGATGGCAAATGGGTTGAAGGAAAAAAATAACCTTTAATTCTGTCAGGTTTTTATAAACAAAGGGTCGCGAAAGCGGCCCTTTTTTATTGCATATTATTTTTTCTTCACACCTATACACTAAGGCTATAAATGATATAGTGGTTATAGTTAGCACCTTTTTTATTATTAAATCGTATTAGTCACCCGCCAGGTGTGACGAAAAAACGATGTTCTGATGGCGTCTAAGTGGATGGTTTAACATGAAATTACAACAACTTCGCTATATTGTTGAGGTGGTCAATCATAACCTGAATGTCTCATCAACAGCGGAAGGACTTTACACATCACAACCCGGGATCAGTAAACAAGTCAGAATGCTGGAAGACGAGCTAGGCATTCAAATTTTTTCCCGAAGCGGCAAGCACCTGACGCAGGTAACGCCAGCAGGACAAGAAATAATTCGTATCGCTCGCGAAGTCCTGTCGAAAGTCGATGCCATAAAATCGGTTGCCGGTGAGCACACCTGGCCGGATAAAGGCTCGCTGTATATCGCCACCACGCATACCCAGGCACGCTACGCGTTACCAAACGTTATCAAAGGCTTTATTGAGCGTTATCCCCGCGTTTCTTTGCATATGCACCAGGGCCCGCCGACACAAATTGCTGATGCCGTCTCTAAAGGCAATGCCGATTTCGCTATCGCCACAGAAGCGCTGCATCTGTATGAAGATTTAGTGATGTTACCGTGCTACCACTGGAATCGGGCTATTGTAGTCACTCCGGATCACCCGCTGGCAGGCAAAAAAGCCATTACCATTGAAGAACTGGCGCAATATCCGTTGGTGACATATACCTTCGGCTTTACCGGACGTTCAGAACTGGATACTGCCTTTAACCGCGCAGGGTTAACGCCGCGTATCGTTTTCACGGCAACGGATGCTGACGTCATTAAAACTTACGTCCGGTTAGGGCTGGGGGTAGGGGTCATTGCCAGCATGGCGGTGGATCCGGTCGCCGATCCCGACCTTGTGCGCGTTGATGCTCACGATATCTTCAGCCACAGTACAACCAAAATTGGTTTTCGCCGTAGTACTTTTTTGCGCAGTTATATGTATGATTTCATTCAGCGTTTTGCACCGCATTTAACGCGTGATGTCGTTGATGCGGCTGTCGCATTGCGCTCCAATGAAGAAATTGAGGTCATGTTTAAAGATATAAAACTGCCGGAAAAATAATTTCTTGCGTTATTTTCGGCACCTTTTATGTAGCGAAGGTGCCGGAATATATTCTCTTTTGTTACTTATTTCTATACCGTGCACAATATTTTTATCCCTCATATTTATAGGGTAAATTACCTGTAAAGTAGTGTCTAATTACCCGCCTCGCAAATTCCAGTTTTCAAATATCTATTTCAGGTCAAAAGATTGAATTATTCACTGGAGACGATTCGTAAATTCGCTGGATTTTTGACTAAAGTTTCTTTAGGATTTGTCTCATCGTATGATTAATTACACCAATCATTCAACGTCTTGCTGATAAGTGATGGCGATTATATGAGGTTAGCAATGCCTTCTGGAAATCAGGAACCCCGCCGTGATCCTGAATTAAAACGTAAAGCCTGGCTGGCGGTTTTTCTTGGTTCTGCACTTTTCTGGGTGGTTGTCGCACTGCTGATTTGGAAAGTGTGGGGATAACTATGGTCGGTCAGGAGCAACTGGAGTCGTCACCATTATGCCAGCATAGTGACAATGAACCAGAAACGAAACGGGAATGTTCCGTCGTTATTCCAGACGACTGGCAACTAACATCGCAGCAGCAAGCCTTTATAGAACTGTTTGCTGAAGATGATCAGCCGAAACAATAATTATCATCATTCTTATTACCCATTTTTAATGAATTAAAGGGCTTTTAATACACCGCAGCAATAACAGCTTGAGTTATCTCAACACAAAATAATAACCGTTAAGGGTGTAGCCTATGATCAACACAAATATGAAATATTGGTCCTGGATGGGCGCGTTTTCTCTGTCGATGCTCTTCTGGGCCGAACTCCTCTGGATCATTACTCACTGATCCTTGACCCCGCTGCGGCGGGGTTGTCATTTGCTTTGCCACAAGGTTTCTCCTCTTTTATCAATTTGGGTTGTTATCAAATCGTTACGCGATGTTTGTGTTATCTTTAATATTCACCCTGAAGAGAATCAGGGCTTCGCAACCCTGTCATTAAGGAGGAGCTATGTCGTCAACCCTACGAGAAGCCAGTAAGGACACGTTGCAGGCCAAAGATAAAACTTACCACTACTACAGCCTGCCGCTTGCTGCTAAATCACTGGGCGATATCACCCGTCTACCCAAGTCACTCAAAGTTTTGCTCGAAAACCTGCTGCGCTGGCAGGATGGTAACTCAGTTACCGAAGAGGATATCCACGCACTGGCGGGATGGCTGAAAAATGCCCATGCTGACCGTGAAATTGCCTACCGCCCGGCAAGGGTGCTGATGCAGGACTTTACCGGCGTACCTGCCGTTGTTGATCTGGCGGCAATGCGCGAAGCGGTTAAACGCCTCGGTGGCGATACTGCAAAGGTTAACCCGCTCTCACCGGTCGACCTGGTCATTGACCACTCGGTGACCGTCGATCGTTTTGGTGATGATGAGGCATTTGAAGAAAACGTACGCCTGGAAATGGAGCGCAACCACGAACGTTATGTGTTCCTGAAATGGGGAAAGCAAGCGTTCAGTCGGTTTAGCGTCGTGCCGCCAGGCACAGGCATTTGCCATCAGGTTAACCTCGAATATCTCGGCAAAGCAGTGTGGAGCGAATTGCAGGACGGTGAATGGATTGCTTATCCGGATACACTCGTTGGTACTGACTCGCACACCACTATGATCAACGGCCTTGGCGTGCTGGGGTGGGGCGTGGGTGGGATCGAAGCAGAAGCCGCCATGTTAGGCCAGCCGGTTTCCATGCTTATCCCGGACGTAGTGGGCTTTAAACTTACCGGAAAATTACGTGAAGGTATTACCGCCACAGACCTGGTTCTCACTGTTACCCAAATGCTGCGCAAACATGGCGTGGTGGGGAAATTCGTCGAATTTTATGGTGATGGTCTGGATTCACTACCGTTGGCGGATCGCGCCACCATTGCCAATATGTCGCCAGAATATGGTGCCACCTGTGGCTTCTTCCCAATCGATGCAGTAACCCTCGATTACATGCGTTTAAGCGGGCGCAGCGAAGATCAGGTCGAGTTGGTCGAAAAATATGCCAAAGCGCAGGGCATGTGGCGTAACCCGGGCGATGAACCGATTTTTACCAGTATGTTAGAACTGGATATGAATGACGTTGAAGCGAGCCTGGCAGGGCCAAAACGCCCACAGGATCGCGTTGCACTGCCCGATGTACCAAAAGCATTTGCCGCCAGTAACGAACTGAAAGTGAATGCCACGCATAAAGATCGCCTGCCAGTCGATTATGTTATGAACGGACATCAGTATCAGTTACCTGATGGCGCTGTGGTCATTGCTGCGATAACCTCGTGCACCAACACCTCTAACCCAAGTGTGCTGATGGCCGCAGGCTTGCTGGCGAAAAAAGCCGTAACTCTTGGCCTCAAGCGGCAACCGTGGGTCAAAGCGTCGTTGGCACCGGGTTCGAAAGTCGTTTCTGATTATCTGGCAAAAGCGAAACTGACACCGTATCTCGACGAACTGGGGTTTAACCTTGTGGGATACGGTTGTACCACCTGTATTGGTAACTCTGGGCCGCTGCCCGATCCTATCGAAACGGCAATCAAAAAAGGCGATTTAACCGTCGGTGCGGTGCTGTCCGGCAACCGTAACTTTGAAGGCCGTATCCATCCGCTGGTTAAAACTAACTGGCTGGCCTCGCCACCGCTGGTGGTTGCCTATGCGCTGGCGGGAAATATGAATATCAACCTGGCTTCTGAGCCTATCGGCCATGATCGCAAAGGCGAGCCGGTTTATCTGAAAGATATCTGGCCATCGGCACAAGAAATTGCCCGTGCGGTAGAACAAGTCTCCACAGAAATGTTCCGCAAAGAGTACGCAGAAGTTTTTGAAGGCACAGCAGAGTGGAAGGAAATTAACGTCACACGATCCGATACCTACGGTTGGCAGGAGGACTCAACCTATATTCGCTTATCGCCTTTCTTTGATGAAATGCAGGCAACACCAGCACCAGTGGAAGATATTCACGGTGCGCGGATCCTCGCAATGCTGGGGGATTCAGTCACCACTGACCATATCTCTCCGGCGGGCAGTATTAAGCCCGACAGCCCAGCGGGTCGATATCTACAAGGTCGGGGTGTTGAGCGAAAAGACTTTAACTCCTACGGTTCGCGGCGTGGTAACCATGAAGTGATGATGCGCGGCACCTTCGCCAATATTCGCATCCGTAATGAAATGGTGCCTGGCGTTGAAGGGGGGATGACGCGGCATTTACCTGACAGCGACGTAGTCTCTATTTATGATGCTGCGATGCGCTATAAGCAGGAGCAAACGCCGCTGGCGGTGATTGCCGGGAAAGAGTATGGATCAGGCTCAAGCCGTGACTGGGCGGCAAAAGGACCTCGTCTGCTTGGAATTCGTGTGGTGATTGCCGAATCGTTTGAACGAATTCACCGTTCGAATTTAATTGGCATGGGCATCCTGCCGCTGGAATTTCCGCAAGGCGTGACGCGTAAAACGTTAGGGCTAACCGGGGAAGAGAAGATTGATATTGGCGATCTGCAAAATCTACAACCTGGCGCGACGGTTCCGGTGACGCTTACGCGCGCGGATGGTAGCCAGGAAGTCGTACCCTGCCGTTGTCGTATCGACACCGCGACGGAGTTGACCTACTACCAGAACGACGGCATTTTGCATTATGTCATTCGTAATATGTTGAAGTAACAAGTATTTGCTTGCCGGTTATTTTGCTTCCGGCAAGCAAATGAATTACACGATGCAAGAGGGTTATTTGTTCAGCAAATGGCCCATTTTCTCGGCTTTGGTATCGAGATAATGTTCGTTATTGGGGTTACGACCTACAATCAATGGTACGCGTTCAACAATATTAATCCCTGCTTCGGTCAGAATTTCGACTTTTTTCGGGTTATTGGTTAACAAGCGGACTTCATTGACGCCAAGGAGTTTGAACATATCAGCGCAAAGAGTGAAGTCGCGCTCATCAGCGGCGAAGCCTAACTGGTGGTTAGCCTCTACGGTATCGTAACCTTGATCCTGCAGTGCGTAAGCGCGGATTTTATTCAGCAGACCAATGTTACGACCTTCCTGACGGTGATACAGCAAAATACCACGGCCTTCCTCGGCAATTTGCGTCAATGCCGCTTCGAGCTGGAAGCCACAATCGCAGCGCAAGCTGAACAGGGCGTCACCGGTCAGACATTCGGAATGGACGCGCGCAAGTACCGGGGTATGCCCGGAAATATCGCCATAGACTAGCGCAACATGATCGTGTCCGGTTGCCAGTTCTTCAAATCCCACCATCAGGAAATCGCCCCATGGGGTTGGCAGTTTGGCTTCTGCCACACGTTTAAGCTGCATGAAATTCTCCAGATAATGCTGGTTCTGTATTGGCTTATTTTGCCATAACGAGAAGGGGTTCACCTAATCACGACGCGTCGATCGTTCACGGAATGGCACAAATCTGTCAATTTTTCTTGGAACTGGCATTTTCAGTTATGATTGTGGGACTTATCAAAAAGGAGAGGCCATGCGTTCGATTGCCCGACGTACCGCAGTGGGAGCTGCACTATTGCTTGTCATGCCAGTAGCCGTATGGATTTCTGGCTGGCGTTGGCAACCTGGAGAACAAAGTTGGCTACTAAAAGCGGCTTTTTGGGTTACTGAAACTGTCACCCAGCCCTGGGGCGTCATTACACATTTGATTTTGTTCGGCTGGTTTCTCTGGTGTCTGCGTTTTCGCATTAAGGCTGCCTTTGTATTATTTGCCATTCTGGCGGCGGCAATCCTTGTTGGACAAGGCGTTAAATCCTGGATCAAAGACAAAGTACAGGAACCACGACCTTTTGTTATCTGGTTGGAAAAAACACATCATATTCCGGTTGATGAGTTCTACACTTTAAAGCGAGCAGAACGCGGAAATCTAGTAAAAGAACAGTTGGCTGAAGAGAAAAATATTCCACAATATTTGCGTTCACACTGGCAGAAAGAGACGGGGTTTGCCTTTCCTTCCGGTCACACGATGTTTGCTGCCAGTTGGGCACTGCTGGCCGTTGGTTTGCTGTGGCCGCGTCGGCGAACGTTAACCATTGCTATCTTGTTGGTCTGGGCAACGGGAGTCATGGGAAGCCGCCTGCTGCTCGGGATGCATTGGCCACGCGATCTGGTGGTAGCTACGTTGATTTCGTGGGCGCTGGTGGCGGTGGCAACGTGGCTTGCGCAACGAATTTGTGGGCCATTAACACCACCTGCGGAAGAAAATCGCGAAATTGCACAACGAGAACAAGAAAGTTAACGCTGGTTGATTTTCCGAATTTAGGCCTTAAATCATCAACAATGCGCGTGGATGCCATTTCGCAGACGGCGCGAAAATGGTACTTTAAAGGGCTATTGCGGTAAGTTGACCATAATTTATTCGCTCTAACCACATAACGGGAAGTAATGTGAAATATTTACTCATTTTCTTACTGGTGTTAGCGATCTTCGTGATTTCGGTCACGTTGGGTGCGCAGAACGATCAACAGGTGACGTTTAATTATCTGTTAGCGCAAGGGGAGTACCGTATTTCCACATTGCTGGCGGTATTGTTTGCTGCGGGGTTTGCTATCGGTTGGTTGATTTGTGGCCTGTTCTGGCTGCGAGTTCGTGTTTCCCTGGCGCGCGCTGAACGTAAAATAAAGCGACTGGAAAACCAGCTTTCACCCGCGACTGACGTGGCTGTAGTGCCGCACTCGTCAGCGGCGAAGGAATAACTTTCTATGCTGGAGTTGTTGTTTCTGCTTTTGCCTGTAGCCGCTGCCTATGGCTGGTATATGGGCCGCAGAAGTGCGCAACAAAACAAGCAAGATGAAGCCAACCGCTTGTCGCGTGATTACGTAGCGGGGGTTAACTTCCTGCTTAGTAATCAACAGGATAAAGCGGTAGACCTGTTTCTCGATATGCTTAAAGAGGATACAGGCACCGTTGAAGCCCACCTTACGCTCGGAAACCTGTTCCGTTCGCGTGGCGAAGTTGATCGCGCTATTCGCATCCATCAGACCCTAATGGAAAGCGCCTCGCTGACCTATGAACAGCGTCTGTTGGCGATTCAACAACTGGGGCGTGATTACATGGCCGCCGGGTTATACGACCGCGCGGAAGACATGTTCAATCAGCTGACCGATGAAACTGACTTCCGCATTGGCGCGCTGCAACAGTTGCTACAAATCTACCAGGCTACCAGTGAGTGGCAGAAAGCAATTGATGTTGCCGAACGCCTGGTGAAGCTGGGTAAAGATAAACAGCGCGTCGAAATTGCCCATTTCTACTGTGAGTTAGCCCTGCAGCATATGGCCAGCGACGATCTCGATCGTGCCATGACCTTGCTAAAAAAAGGGGCGGCGGCAGATAAAAACAGCGCCCGCGTATCCATCATGATGGGACGCGTGTTTATGGCGAAAGGAGAATACGCCAAAGCCGTCGAAAGTTTGCAACGCGTCATATCCCAGGACAGAGAACTGGTCAGCGAAACGCTGGAAATGTTGCAAACCTGCTATCAGCAGTTGGGTAAAACTGCCGAATGGGCAGAATTCCTGCAACGCGCGGTGGAAGAGAACACCGGTGCCGATGCTGAATTGATGCTTGCTGATATCATCGAAGCGCGCGACGGTAGTGAGGCTGCACAGGTCTATATTACACGCCAGCTTCAGCGTCATCCGACCATGCGTGTATTCCATAAGCTAATGGATTACCACTTAAATGAAGCGGAAGAAGGGCGCGCCAAAGAGAGTCTGATGGTGCTGCGTGACATGGTTGGCGAGAAGGTGCGTAGTAAGCCTCGTTATAGCTGCCAGAAATGTGGTTTTACCGCATACACCCTCTACTGGCATTGTCCGTCTTGTCGTGCCTGGTCAACTATTAAACCGATTCGCGGTCTTGATGGCCTGTAATTTTTAAAAAAATCCGACTTTAGTTACAACATACTAGTTATTGATGTCCCATTGTGCTCCGGCAACGACGGAGCAGAAAAAGCCTGCTAGGGGAAAAATCGCAACTGTTAATTTTTTATTTTCACGGGTAGAATGCTCGCCGTTTACCTGTTTCGCGCCACTCCCGGTGCCCATCATCAAGAAGGTCTGGTCATGACGTTAACTGCTTCATCTTCTTCCCGCGCCGTTACGAATTCTCCTGTGGTTGTTGCCCTTGATTATCATAATTGTGATGACGCGCTGTCCTTTGTCGACAAGATCGACCCACGCGATTGTCGTCTGAAGGTCGGTAAAGAGATGTTTACATTGTTTGGGCCACAGTTTGTGCGCGAACTTCAACAGCGTGGTTTTGATATCTTTCTTGACCTGAAATTCCACGATATCCCCAACACTGCAGCGCACGCTGTCGCTGCTGCAGCTGACTTAGGCGTGTGGATGGTGAATGTTCATGCCTCCGGTGGGGCGCGTATGATGACCGCAGCGCGTGAGGCACTGGTTCCGTTTGGCAAAGATGCACCGCTTTTGATTGCTGTGACAGTGTTGACCAGCATGGAAGCCAGCGACCTGGCCGATCTTGGCGTGACACTGTCACCTGCAGATTATGCAGAACGTCTGGCAGCACTGACGCAAAAATGTGACCTTGATGGTGTGGTGTGTTCTGCTCAGGAAGCTGTGCGCTTTAAACAGGTATTCGGTCAGGAGTTCAAACTGGTTACACCGGGCATTCGTCCGCAGGGGAGTGAAGCTGGTGACCAGCGCCGCATTATGACGCCAGAACAGGCGTTGGCGGCTGGTGTTGATTATATGGTGATTGGTCGCCCGGTAACGCAATCGGTAGATCCAGCGCAGACACTGAAAGCGATCAACGCCTCTTTACAGCGGAGTGCATGATGAGTGATTCCAACAGCCGTCTGGTCTACTCAACGGAAACCGGGCGTATTGATGAGCCCAAAGCGGCCCCAGTACGCCCTAAAGGCGATGGAGCGGTGCGTATTCAGCGTCAGACCAGTGGACGTAAAGGTAAGGGCGTTTGCCTGATTACCGGTATCGATCTCGATGATGCCGAACTGACAAAACTTGCAGCGGAACTGAAGAAAAAATGCGGCTGCGGCGGAGCAGTTAAAGATGGAGTTATTGAAATCCAGGGCGATAAGCGTGATTTATTAAAATCACTACTTGAAGCGAAAGGGATGAAGGTAAAACTCGCAGGCGGTTAACATAAAAAGCCACGGATATATCCGTGGCTTTCGAATATTTTACTGTGTGTATTATTCAGTTATTTCGTACTGAACAGAATCAAGCGTATTATAATTGCGAGTCGATAATCGACATTTATTTACGATTATTTACCGACCTGGTGACCAATAACACCACCGACAGCTGCACCACCTAATGTACCCAACGTACTGCCATCGGTCAGTACTGCACCGCCTAATGCCCCTGCACCCGCGCCGATTGCGGTGTTGCGGTCCCGTTTAGACCAGTTAGAACAGGCACTCAGAGACATTGCCAAAGTAATTGCCAGAACAGCCGCGGTCATTTTTTTGCTCGTTACAAACATAATACTCTCTCCTGAATTTATGATTCACGGAAGTAAGCTCTCTATAACTATAATAGCTAAGAATAAGCCTGGTGAAATTATTCCGTGAAATCTGCTCGCGCGCAGGGTTATATCACGCAGGTGATAATTACTTCCTGTTATATCGCTGATAATAATTTTATATCTTGAGAGTGTTAATAACAGGTAAATAGTCTTAATTATCAACCAGGAATCATCTTAGAGCGGATGATTTGCCAAACTGCAAATCATCCGTAGAGAAGGGAAATGGTTAAATGTCAACGACGTGAACGGTGAGTTTACTGTGCTCAAGATGCATCAGATCGCTGGCGCGTATTTTCGAATCGGTAATCACGCGATTGAATCGCTCAACGGGACCGATGGAGTATGAATGTACAGCACCAAATTTCGAGCTGTCAGTCAGGACTATCGCTTCGCACTCTTTTTCCAGCACGGCATTGACCACATCGGTGCGCATCATATCGCGACCGGTGAATCCAGTTTCAGGTTGCCAGCCATCAATACCAATAAATGCTTTGCTGAAATGTACCTGCTGGATGCACTGGCGTGTCAAAGGGCCAACCATACTTTCGCTTTTTTTCTGGTACACGCCACCGAGCAAAATGACTTCACAAGGCGCGTCTTTCAGCAAATGCGCGATGTAGCTGCTGACCGTGATGATAGTGACATTTTTCTTCTGCTCCCCCAGAGTCCGGGCGAGCAGGGCATTGCTGCTGCCATTTTCGATAAAGATGGTTTCGCCCGGTTGAACCAGTGACGCGGCAAACTCGGCGAGTTCACGCTTCAGCGTATAGTTGCTCATCATACGGGTTTCGACGTCATCACTATCAAGCGAAACTGCAAAGCCATGTGCACGGCGGAGGTAACTCAGTTTTTCGAGGGTGTTGAGATCCTGGCGAATGGTAACTTCAGAAACTCCAGTGGCTTTTGCCAGATCGGTTACGCTAACCTGACCCTGGTCAATGACCATCTGTAGAATAGTTTGTTGTCGGGAATTCATCGCTGTAATTCTTATAACGTTATAATACTAAATAAAAAAATACTGACGCGCCGGGCATCCTCAAATAGGAAAACCTGAAGGCACGATTGTTAAATCTCCCACGGTGTCTTCGGGATGTCTGGCGTAGATTCAGCAACCTGGCGCAAGAGTTCTGCTTTAAGTATCTCGAGATTATGGATCGCAGAGTGGTAATCGCCTGCCACAAGGATATCTAACACAATATCAATACGTTCGGCAACGCGCTGGGCATCAAATTCAGACATCAAGGACATCCTTATAGCAAAAGGGGGAAAATGAATAATGCAAAAATTGCCGCTAAAAGAGAAGTGTTTAACAGCAACGGCTAATTATCATCCAGGAATACGATATATAATGACGGGATATAGCGCTAAGTATATATATTCATCTACTTATGCGCGCTTCAGATAGCGTTTATACCAGCGTTCGAAGGCGACGGCGGGCATCGGTTTGGCAAACAAAAATCCTTGCCGCTCATTGATCCCGTTCTTGGTTAAAAAAGCATCTTCCTTTGCACTCTCTACACCTTCGGCGATCACCTGAAGATTCAATGCCTGGGCCACAGCGACGATCGCCCGGACCAGTGACTGCGAGACAGGTTGTTTGTGAATATCTCGAACAAAAACCTGGTCAAGTTTGATGGCATCGATCGGAAAGCGCGCCAGTTGCGAAAGTGAAGAGTAGCCGGTACCAAAATCATCCAGATGCACTTGCGCACCTAGTTGGCTAAATTGTTGAATAACAGACAGTGCCAGTTCATCATTCTCAATCAGACAACTCTCTGTCAGTTCAACATCTATAGGGCAGTATTCAAAATTGAGTTCCTGGAGAACCTGTTTCAGGGCGGTGAAAATGGTTTGATCGGCGAGCTGACGTGCAGAAATATTTACCGCCACTCGCAGGTTTATGCCTTTATCCCGCCACTTTGCCACCTGGCGTACGACATCGAGAATCACCCAACGGCCTAAAGGCACAATTAGCCCTGACTCTTCGGCGTAGGAAATGAAGTCCAACGGTGGAATCAACCCACGTTCAGGTGACTGCCAACGTACTAGTGCTTCCAGACTGCGCACTTCGACACGCTAGGTGATTTTCGATAACCAACTGATCGTTTTCCAGTGCTTTACGCAAGTTGGTATCCAGCCAGAGATATTCAAATACCCGCTGATTCATTTCTGGAGTAAAAACGCAAAATTGTCCTCGTCCGCCTTCCTTCGCTGTGTACATTGCTGTGTCGGCGTGACGAATAATAGTCGCGCTGTCCGAACCATGTTCGGGAGAGAGCGAAATACCTACTGAACAGCTGGTATAAACTTCAATTAAACCAATACGAAAGGGGAGGCGTAAGCGGGTCAAAATTCGTGATGCCATTGCTTCCAGCGCGCTTTGTGAGGTATTGGATGCCAGTACCAGAAACTCATCGCCACCTGGACGCGCCAACACCTGGTCATGTTCGAGACAGCTTAAAATAGCCAATGACACGTCGCGTAATAACTGGTCACCAAACAAATGCCCATAGGCGTCGTTGACCTTTTTAAAATTATCCAAATCAAGATACACAACCCCAACTTTATTGTTATCTGCCTGATTAATAGCGTGATCGATTAACTCCTGCATTGCGTTACGATTCGGCAGTCCGGTGATACTGTCGGTATTTGCCAGAATACGCAGTCGCTCCTGAGTGCGGCGCTCTTCGGTAATGTCGGTACCGGAACAGATTAAAAAAATCTCGTTTTTGCCACTGCCGCTGTGGACAAATTTATTGCGAAACAGAAACAGCCGCTGGCCTTTACGTGTTGGTATCCACAGTTCGACTTCATATGCATTGCCGCTTCGAAAAAATACACGGTTATTGCGCCTGGATGCCGCAGCTTCACGACGGCTCATAAACAGTTTAAACACGCTTTACCCAATGACGTCGTGTTCTTTCAACCCTGTGTAATCTTCACATAACCGATTGAAGCGTTGGATATTCCCCCGGCTGTCGAGAATCACTATTGCGGAATGTGCTTCAGAAACTACCTGCTCAGCAAAGGAAAGCCCGTGTGATAAATCACGAGCAACCGCCGGTGTGTCATGCCATGCAGACGCGTTGCCAGCCCATTCCCGTTTATTGATTTTTCGTCCTACCAGATGCACAGAAAGATCGCTTTCATCGACGGTCAGACTCATCATCAGGCTGGAGGTGATGACCGTCATTTCCCTGATGCGAGCAGCCTGTTCGGCAGATAACTGCAATGTACGATCAGGTTCTGTGGTTTTGGTGGTAGAAAAGCGCAAAGCATCGCTGCTTTCCGTCAACCGCCAGTATGGATTGTGCGATCCGAGAAAGTTGTACAACGTTGTGGACTCCCTAACGGTTTTCATGATGCATATCCTCCGGTTAACAGCGGAGTCCGCGGTTAAATAAAAGGAACAACATGACTTACATGAAATTAACGGCGGCTAAACGCATTGTTTTTTTATATATTTATTTGTAATCCAGTTTTGGAAAAACGCCAGTTTTCAAACGAAAGTCAGTTAAAAAATCTGCCTGGATATAACGAAGGTAGAGCGGGGAAATAAACGGCCCATCCATGAGGAATGGGCCGTGAAAGGAGATTACGCGACCGGGCGCGCAATAATGCTGCGGGTTTCCATGCGGACTTCGGCAATGGTGACGTCAATAACGTCAGTTACTTTGTAAACCGTTTCACCTTTAATTTGTACAGTGCCGTTTTCCTGGCTGCAAACCAGTTCATCGCGCACAGCGTGTAAGAAAGGTGCCGGAATAAAGGCGATAGCGCCGTTATCAACCAAACGCACACGCATGCCGCCACGGCTGATATCGACAATTTCCGCCGCGAAACGGGTGCCGGTCCCGGCTTTATCTTTCAGGAAGCGTGCGTATAACCAGTCGCCAACATCACGTTCTGCCATCCGGTTGAGACGGCGACGTTCGGCCATTTGGACAGTGATTTCATCCTGCGGACGCGTCGCAGTTTCGCCTTTGATAACCGCTTTCAGCAGACGGTGGTTGATCATGTCGCCATATTTACGGATCGGCGAAGTCCAGGTGGCGTATGCTTCCAGACCGAGGCCAAAGTGAGGACCGGGTTCAGAGCTAATTTCAGCAAATGACTGGAAGCGACGAATGCGGCTGTCGAGGAAACCAGTTGGTTGCGCATCCAGTTCACGACGCAGTTTGCAGAAACCGTCCAGCGTGAGCACTTCTTCGGCATCGACATGCAGACCGTGCGTTTTCAGCAACGCTGCCAGCGCGTCGGCATTCGCCGGATCAAAGCCCATATGCACGTTATAGATGCCAAAACCGAGCTTATCGCGCAGTACGCGGGCCGCACAAATGTTAGCGGCAATCATCGCTTCTTCGACGATACGGTTGGCAATGCGACGAGGCTCGGCGACGATATCCAGCACTTCACCTTTTTCACCGAGAATAAAGCGGTAATCCGGGCGATCTTTAAACACCAGTGCGTGGTTATGACGCCACTCGCCGCGGCGTTGGCAAATTTGCGCTAGCAAACGGACTTGTTCGGCAATTGCTTCACTTTCAGGCTTCCAGTCACCGGTATTTTCCAGCCAGTCAGAAACCTGGTCATACACCAGCTTCGCTTTGGATTCGATGGTGGCGGCAAAGAATTCGATATTATCTTCAATGGTGCCATCAGCGGAGAGCGTCATGCGGCATGCCAGTACCGGGCGGACTTCATTGGCGCGCAGTGAGCAGAGATCGTCAGAAAGCTCGCGAGGCAGCATAGGGATGTTGAAGCCAGGCAGATAGTTGGTGAATGCGCGAATTTTCGCGGCTTTGTCCAGCTTGCTGCCTTCAGCAATCCACGCGGTTGGATCGGCAATCGCCACAATCAGCTGAAGTTTGTCATCCGGCAGCGCCTTAGCGAAAAGGGCGTCATCCATATCTTCAGTGCTGGCACTGTCGATGGTGACAAAATCCAGCGAGGTCAGATCTTCACGAACCAGACCTTCATCGAGCATTTCGGTAGCGACGCCGTCTGGTGCTTCTTTTTCCAGATTATGGCGCGCAAGGGTAACCCACCACGGTACAAAGTGGTCGTCACCAAAAGTGATGTATTGTGTCAGTTCAGCATAGAAAGAACGATCGCCTTTCAGCGGATGACGGCGCATTTCGGCAACCGCCCAGTCGCCTTCTTTAAACTCGTGGTTCAGGCCACGGGCTGCGCGGCAAGGAATGGCGTCTTTTAAAAGTGGATGATCAGGAACGATGGTCAGACGGTCATTTTTGCCCTGAACTTTACCCACGAAACGAGTCAGGAACGGTTCAACCAGTTCTTCTGGCTCTGCGGATTCACGTTCTTTTTCACTGTGGATCACCGCGATAATTCGGTCGCCATGCATGACTTTTTTCATCTGCGGCGGCGGAATGAAATAACTTTTTTGTGCGTCGACTTCCAGGAAGCCAAAGCCTTTTTCTGTGGCTTTTACCACCCCTTCAGCGCGTGGCGTCTGGGAATGCAGTTGCTGTTTAAGCTGCGCTAGCAGCGGGTTGTCCTGAAACATAATTGTCTATTTTGGTGGCCATTAGAGCGGCTGACAGTTTTACGCGAATCTGTCTGACGCGGCAAGGTTAATATGTCTCACCCAACGCGATTTTTAAGCGATTTATCCAGCCACACAGCCCGCTCCATACCAGCAGATTAATAATCTGCGTTGATGATTTTTCGTGTTCGAGTAAAGGGCTGAACTGGGCGGCGCTAAAGCGATCGGGTGCTCGGGTCAGCCATTGTATCGCCTGAACGGTAGCGCGCTCAACAGAATGACGGTCAGCCCATCGGTTAATTTCATTTTCGCCCTTGCGCAGAAGGGTGCTGATTTTTTTATATTCATTTGATGAATCCATACAGGTGGAAAAACAAGCAGGACTGCCATTTATACGCGCGCATAACAACGCCGCAAGCTGATTATCCGGCTGTGCATTGACCCGTGTGCTGTTTAACAACTTTTCGAGAAGGGAAAGTGAAATAGGGTGGAGAGAGAGTGTTTCGGCCAGTTGGCAAAGTTCTGCAGTTGAACTTTTTGTGTGCTCTTCAGGTAGTTTTTCCACCTCATAGCTGCTTCGCCAGCGTATTGATTCATCAGCAAACAGTGACGCGTCGGCGTAGTTTTGTATCGCCAGCCCGGGTAACCAGCGTACCGGATGCCCGAGATAAGCCTGAAATGTCGCAATTGTCCGCGCCTGAAAGCCAATAAAACCAATGATTTGGTTAATGATCACACAGTCCCAGACAGTAAGACCGACGTCATTCAGATGCTGGCGCGATCGGTTGTCGATAATAGAAGGCGAGCTAGCCAGTTGGCGGGCATATTGCGTGATTTGTGCCAACCGATGATTACTTTCCCTGGAGGAATCAGGTCCGGGGAGCGGCGTAAGTCGCGCCGAATAGTAGTTACATAACCGCTGGACGCCGCAAACCTGAGCAACCGTCAGGGCCGTCGACAAGCGTTCATAAGCGGTGAAGGTTTGTGAACGGGTCACGGTAAGCTGGTCAGGGAACAACTCCACTGCAAGAACGCGCGCAGGGACCAGCCATGAAAGGAAGGGGGCCAGCGTCTCTTCATCAAGGATCACGTCGAGCAGAAAGGGATCGCTGACCTTTGCGGCTTCCGGGACCAGAGGCAGAACGTCATACTCCGTAGTACTGGATTGCGTTTCATGATACCAGTGGCTTTTGCCGGTGATGTGGCGTTGTTCCATGGGCGCTCCTTGGTCGTAAAGGAAATCGTTATCCTGACGCAAGGCGGGAAGGGGAGAAAGACGGATCGGCGATAACAAATATCAGAAAGGTATAACAGAGATAACGGGCGGCAGAACGCCGCCCATCTTTACCAACAGAACGATTATTTCAGTTCGAGTTCGTTCATTGCAGCGATGCTGAAACCGCCGTCAACGTGGACTACTTCACCGGAGATACCGGCAGAGAGATCGGAGCACAGGAATGCCGCAGAGTTACCCACATCTTCAATAGTAACTGTACGGCGAATCGGGGTAACGGCTTCGCAATGAGCCAGCATTTTGCGGAAGTCTTTGATACCGGAGGCCGCCAGAGTACGGATCGGACCAGCAGAGATGGCGTTAACACGCACACCTTCCGGACCCATCGCGTTCGCCATATAGCGCACGTTCGCTTCCAGAGACGCTTTTGCCAGACCCATAACGTTGTAGTTCGGGATAGCGCGCTCAGCGCCAAGGTAGGAAAGGGTCAGCAGGGCAGAACCCGGATTCAGCATGGAGCGGCAAGCTTTTGCCATTGCAACGAAGCTGTAGGAGCTGATGTCGTGGGCAATTTTGAAGCCTTCACGGGTAACGGCGTTAACATAGTCACCATCCAGCTGATCGCCAGGTGCAAAACCAATAGAGTGTACGAAACCGTCAAATTTCGGCCAAACTTTCCCCAGTTCAGCGAACATGGTGTCGATGCTGGCATCTTCTGCAACATCGCACTGCAGAACGATGTCAGAACCCAATTGAGCGGCAAATTCTTCTACGCGGCCTTTCAGTTTGTCGTTCTGGTAGGTGAATGCCAGTTCAGCTCCTTCGCGGTGCATCGCCTGAGCGATACCGTAGGCGATGGACAGTTTGCTGGCAACACCGGTTACCAGAATGCGCTTACCGGAAAGAAAACCCATAGCTTTAATCCTTATTGTTGATGCTTGTTGTGCCTGAAAATCAGGCGATTCGTCGTTTTAGTAAACAGTACGAACAGATAAACGGTTATTATAATCAACCTGGCTGTGAGTAGCTATAGTTACCAGGTCCGACCGGAGCAGGCTGCGGCAGGGGGGGCGCTTTTCCCCTTACCCTAACCCTCTCCCCAGAGGGGCGAGGGGACCATATTGTGCAAATATTGTTACCCCAGCAACAAACAGGCTCATACAGCCCCTAACCCTTTTATGGCGATGGCTGGGATGGTTCAGACCTTGCCGAATATTCTCCAGCACTGTCTCCATGTTTTCACCACAACAGCTATTCGGCTCGGTCGGCCCCCTCGCCCTTTCAGGGTGAGGGTGACCGGCGGTTCAGTTCCTGCAGAATAATCTCCAGCACCGCCTCCTCATTACAATCAATCTCGTTATTCCAGAAACGCAGCACGGTCCAGCCCTGCGACTCAAGCCAGCTAGTGCGCCTGGTATCATAGGCAACTGCCAAATCATGCTGCCCACCATCCAGCTCAACGACTACGCGCGCCGAGCAGCAAGCAAAATCGAGAATGTAGCTCCCCACCGGATGTTGACGGCGAAATTTGAAATCACCAAAACGTCGGCTGCGAAGATATCGCCAGAGCTTTCGTTCCTGCAAAGTGAGATTGCGTCTTAAATCACGCGCATTTGATTTTATTTTATCCATCACCTCATTCTGACAAGATTTAATCTCTTGTCAGAATGAGGTGAATAATCTGGAAGGAGGATTCAGAAAATTAGCGATCTTTACGCCACGCATCCGCTGTCAATGCTTCGCCAAAGTGCCCGGCAATCAGCCGTTTGGTGAGTTCATGCAGCGGCGATGCCAGCACATCCGCGGTGCTGCCTCGCTCGACAACCTCGCCCTGATGCATCACCAGCACCTGGTCGCTAATGTGCTTCATCATTCCGATATGCTGGGTAACATAAATATACGAAATGCCCTGTTTTTCCTGTAACTCCAGCATCAGATTAATCAACTGCGAACGCATTGACATATCCAGTGAAGCGAGGGCTTCATCGGCAATAATGACTTTTGGGCGCAATATCAGCGCGCGCGCCAGACCCAGACGCTGTTTTTGTCCGGGTGCCAACATATGCGGATAGTAACTGACGTGATCCGGTAGCAGCCCAACCATACGCATCGTTTCAATAATCTGTTTGCGACGCTGTTCCGGTTCCAGGTCGGTGTTCAGGCGCAGTGGAAAATCCAGAATTTGTGAGATACGTTGACGGGGATTCAACGAGGTCGAAGGATCCTGAAAAATCATGCGAATACGCTGACTACGGAAGGAATAATCGCCAAAATGCAGCGGATGATCGTCAATCAATAACTCGCCGCTGGTAGGTTCTATCATTCCCGCCAGCATTTTTGCCAGTGTGGATTTACCCGAACCATTCTCGCCAATAATCGCCAGTGTCTGGCCTTCACGTAGCGTAAAGCTCAAGGGTTTTACCGCTTCTACGGTCTGACGACGAAACCAACCGGTCCGGTAGCGGAACGTTTTACTTAAATTACGCACTTCAAGCAGCGTTTCGATCATCTCACTCTTTCTCCATGTTCAGCGGGAAATGACAGGCATAGAGATGATTTTTCGCCCCCGTCAAACGTGGCGTCACAATGCATTCTCGTTGTGCATACGGGCAACGTGGCCCCAGACGACAACCAATCGGTAACTGTTCCAGCAATGGGATAGCGCCGGGTAGAGTATTGAGGCGACTTTTATGCGGCATCGCGCTGCCGAAGTCTGGTATCGCGCGGATCAGCGCCTGGGTATAAGGATGATGTGGCATCGTCACCAACTCCTTACTCGGCGCGGTTTCCACTGTTTGACCGCAGTAAAGCACGTTAATTTTATCCGCCCATTGGCTAAGCATTTGTAAGTCATGGCTGATAAGCAAAATAGTGGTATTGCTGTTTTGGTTGAGACGCGTCAGCAGGCGAAAGATTTGCGCCTGGGTTGTTGGCTCCATTGAGTTTGTCGGTTCGTCAGCAATCAGCAGACGCGGTTGATTCGCCAGTGCAATGGCTATCATCACTTTCTGACATTCACCTTCGGTCAACTCATAGGGAAAACTGCGCATCGCATCTTTGTGATCTTTAATCCCCACGCGGTGCAGCAGTTCAATGGCACGGCGTTTGCGCCAGCCAAAACGCTGCCACCAACGGCCTTTATAGGTCCAGGCTGGGATGTTTTGCATCAACTGGCGACCCACACGTTCTGAAGGGTCAAGACACGACTGCGGTTCCTGGAAAATCATCGACACGTTATGGCCAACCAGTTTGCGCCGTTCGCGTGCGGAGAGACGCAGCAAATCGATATCATCAAAACGCATACGGTCAGCAGTAACACGCCAGTTATCTTTATTCACCCCACAAATCGCTTTCGCAATCAAACTCTTGCCGGAACCGGATTCACCAACAAGACCGCGGATTTCACCTTCGGTTAAGGTCATACTTACCCGGTCGACGGCTTTAACCCACTCATCACCGGTTTTAAATTCAATGGTCAGGTTACGAATATCGAGTAATGGCATTATTCCACCCCCGCAATAATCGCACGACGAACGCCATCGCCAAGGAGGTTAACCAACAACACGCTAATCATAATTGCCGCACCTGGCAGCATGACAGTCCACGGGGCGACATAAATCAGTTCCAGCGCATCACCGAGCATCGCTCCCCATTCAGGCGAGGGGAGTTGTGCGCCGAGATCGAGAAAGCCCAGCGCGGCGATATCGAGAATTGCCATCGACAGTGCGCGGGTGATCTCGGTGACCAGCCCGGCGGTGATGTTTGGCATCACAGCAAACCAGAGAATATTCAGCGTTGATGCGCCATCCAGACGGGCGGCGATAACGTACTCTTTTTCCAGTTCGTCATGCACCATGCTGTAAATCGAACGTACCATACGCGGCAGCAATGCCAGCCAGACAGCAAACATAGCGTGGGACAAACTCGGTCCGGCAAACGCTACAACGATAATTGCCAACAGCAGCGAAGGGATCGCCAGTAAGGTATCCAGAATATGGTTAAGCACCGCTGAGCGGAGGCCGTGTGTCGCCCCGGCGAAGGTGCCCAGTACCAGGCCACAGATCGTCGCGGCAAGCGTCACCACAAATGCGCCACCCACGGTTGGCGCAGCTCCGCTCAGTAAACGGCTTAAAACATCACGTCCGAGGTCGTCAGTCCCCAGGAAGAAAGAAACTTCGCCATAGCGCGACCATGATGGCGGCAATAATTGATAACCGAGAAATTGCTGGTCGATGCCGTAAGGCGCAAACCAGCCGCCAAAAATACACAGTACAGCCAGTCCCGCGCAGCCGTACAGGCCGACCATCGCAGAGGCGTCACTATAAAATTTGCGCCAGGCGGTACGCAGCGTGCCCGGCGGGCGCTTTTCGCTGTATACGCTATCGTAAGGCATACCATTCCTTATGTTTCAGAGGGTTAGCCATGGCACCCAAAATATCAGAAATCACGTTAACAATAATGACCAGTGAGCCACACACCATCACTCCGGCGGAAATGGCTGCGTAATCCTGCTGGCGGATGGCGTTAATTAACCAGCGCCCTAAACCCGGCCAGCTAAAAACCATTTCGGTGATCATCGCCAGCGTCAGCATGGTGGAAAACTGTAAGCCCAGGCGAGGAATAACCGGCGGTAACGCGTTATGCAGAACGTGGCGACGCAAAATAGTAAAGCGCGACAAACCGCGGGTCGCCGCCGCTTTTACATAGTTCTGGTCATACACTTCAATAGTGCTGATACGCATCAGGCGGATCACTTCAGTTGTTGGCGCAACCGACAGGGTGATCACGGGCAATATCATATGGCGGATTGCGCTCATGATCATTTCATCCCGCCATGGTGAGTCCGAAAGCCAGGCATCAATCAACGCAAAACCGGTAATCGGTTTCACTTCGTAGAGCAGATCGAAACGCCCTGAAACGGGCAACCAACCTAGCGTGAGTGAACAAAACAGTGTCAACAGAAGCGCCAGCCAGAACACCGGGATTGAAAAGCCCAGTAAGGCGATGGCGTTGATCAAGTTATCCTGCCACTTATGGCGCGTAATCCCGGCAATCATCCCCACGGGGATGCCAACAATCAGCGCAAAACCGAAGGCGAGGATGCACAGTTCTATCGTCGCCGGGAAGAGCTCTTTTAACTGTTCGGCAATTGGTTGACCGTTAATGCTGGAAACACCAAAATCCCAGTGGATCAGGCCATTAAACCAGAACACCCAGGCATTCCACAGTGACGCGCCTTGTAACGGCGCGTGTGGAGTGAAATAGCTCAAGCTGAAGCCAACGAAGGTCAGCAGGAACAAGGTGACAATCAATAACAAAATGCGGCGTAAGGTGAAGATAATCATGGTTTTTTCACCTCATCCTGTTTCTCGCGATACACCCCAGCAAAGGAGGCGTTACCAAACGGGCTAAGTACCAGACCTTTGATATCGTACCGATAGGCCTGCAAACGCAATGACGACGCCAGCGGCAGAATAGGTAATTCCTGCGCCAGAATACTCTGCGCTTCGTCATAGGCTTCAATACGCGCTGCCAGCTGCTGCGAGGAGAGCGCCTTACGCAACACGCTGTCGAATTTCGGATTGCACCAGTGGGCGAGGTTGGTCTGTGAATGAATTGCCGCGCAGCTCAGTAACGGACGGAAGAAACTGTCCGGGTCGTTACTGTCCGTCGCCCAACCGGATAACGTCAGATCATGGCTCATATCCATCAACCGCGCCTCCTGAAAGCGACCTTCTACCGGCACAATCACCACTTTTACGCCAACCTGCGCCATATCCGCCTGAATCAGTTCGGCAGTTTTCAGTGGACTGGGGTTCCACGCCTGCGAACGTGTGGGCACCCACAGTTTCAGCGTTAAGTTTTCCAGCCCCAACGCCTTCAACTGTTCGCGCGATTTCGCCGGATTGTATTCAGTAATTTTAGCCTCGTTGTCATAGGCCCACGAGGCGCGCGGTAAAATAGAGGCCGCCGTTTCAGCCGTACCATAATAGATGGATTGCATCAGGCGCTGGTTATTAATCGCCAGTGCCAGTGCATGGCGGACAGCGGGATTATTTAGCGGCGGTTTGGCGGTGTTAAATGCCAGATAGGCGACGTTCATCCCAGGACGCAGCGTTAAACGCAAGCGCGGGTCGTCACGCAAAATGGATAGCTGGCTGGCAGCAGGCCAGGCCAGAACGTCGCATTCCCCGGTCAGGAGTTTCGACAGACGTCCGGTGCCGCCGGAGCCTAAATCCACCACTACCTGCGGCATTAACGGTTTACCGCGCCAGAAGTCATCATGACGTTGTAGGCGAATAAATTGCCCGGCGCGGTATTCCGACAACTGATACGGACCGGTGCCGACCGGTTGACGGTCGAGTTGCTCCTGGCGATCTTCTTTCTCTAACTTCCGGGCATATTCTGCCGACATGACCGAAGCATAATGGGTTGCGAGGTGCCACAAAAAAGAAGCATCCGGCTGGGCGAGTCGGAACTCAACGGTATGATTATCCAGTTTGCGGACGCTTTTCACGTTATCGGCAAATTGCAGGCTGTCGAAGTAGGGGAAGTTGCTGCCGTTGACGTTATGCCACGGGTTGTTGCGGTCAAAAATTCGCTGGAAGGTAAACACCACATCGTCGGCATTCATTTTACGAGTGGGAGTAAACCAGTCGGTTTTTTGAAACGGAACATCGCGACGCAGGTGGAAGCGATAGGTCGCGCCGTTGTCGAGTACTTCCCAGCTTTCGGCAAGTTCCGGCATCAGGCGATAGGTATAGGGATCGACATCCAGCAGTCGATCATAAAACTGGGCGGCAAGGGTATCGACAATTAACCCACTGCTCGCTTTGGATGGGTTAAAGGTGTTGACTTGCCCGCTGACGCAATAGACAAAACCGCTGTCGCGGATATCAGCATGCGGGGGGGATTCAGGCGCGGCGATTGCCTGACCACTCACAAGTCCAGCAATCACCAAAAGAGACGATAATACCTGGCGCATAATATTAAGGGATTTTATGTAAAGAGGCTATCTTACTAATATTTAATGACATTTGCCATTACCGTTTGTGTTCAGGGGTCGTAATGAGGGCCGTGTGGTTGGTCGTTGAACAGGTGGCGTCGCCATCTGTTCAACATTCGTACCCGTGATTTCTCTATAACTATAACTCACAGAACAACTTAGCGAGGAGCAGAGCGGTACGATCGTGAGAAACCCATTAAAGCACGCTGCAGTGCGTGTCATTGTTAGCCGGATGCGGCGTGAACGCTTTATCCGGACAACGATACTGACCGATCGTCTGCAATTAAATAATTACTCATTACCCCATTGATTCAAAAACTCTGCGATCTCATCAATGCGTACGGGATTAATCCCCGCTTCAGCAGCCATTTCATGTTGGGCTTCTTCGCTGATCTCTTCATTGTTCATCAAACGGGTGAGCAGTAACTGGAAGTAGTGGGCCAGCGGTGTGCGTTCAGCCTCTGCGACAGGCTCTGCGCATTCGGTCGCGTACTCATCGGCAATATCAAAATATTTTAGCGGGATATCGTGGTTCATTATTTGCCCCTGGGGTTAATGCGCTAAGCATAAGGGCGGATGATAGCACTCGTGATCCGGGTCATACATCTTTTTATAGTTAATGGCGCGGCGCGTTACCCTCAGGCAGGATAATGCGCCGCGCATCCGGCTATTACGTTTCGCTCACCGGCGTTCTGTCACCTTCGTACAGCGGCACTTTGCGATAGCGGCGGATCAGATACCACAAATATGCGCCGCCTAACGAAGCCCATACCAGACCGAGTGTCAGTGACGTTGACTCTAGGTTAACCCACAGCACACCCACCGTCAGCGCGCCAACCAGCGGCATCAGCAAATAGTGGAAGTGATCCTTCCAGCTTTTATTCATTCCTTTACGCCGCCAGAAATGATTAAACACCGACAGATTCACGAAGGTAAACGCCACCAGAGCACCGAAGTTAATCAGTGCTGTCGCGGTGACTAAATCAAAGAACAGCGCCGACAGCGCGACAATCCCGACCATAATGACGTTGAGTGCCGGAGTCCGCCATTTTGGGTGCACATAGCCAAACACGCGCTCCGGAAACACATTGTCACGCCCCATCACATACAGCAGACGCGACACGCTGGCATGTGAAGCCAGGCCAGACGCTAATGTGTTCACAAACGTGGTGCAGAGGAAAATCGACTGAAAGAGCTTGCCGCCGACGTACAGCGCAATTTCAGGCAGTGCGGCGTCCGGGTCTTTAAAGCGGCTGATATCGGGAAAGAACAGCTGCATAAAGAACGACGCCGCGATAAAGATAACGCCGCCGTATACCGCCGTCAGGAAGATGGCTTTCGGGATCACGCGTGCGGCGTCCGGCGTCTCTTCCGAAAGCGTGGTCACCGCATCGAAACCGAGGAACGAGAAACAGACAATCGTCGCACCGGTAATAATCGGGATCAGGTGCGCGTTCTCGCTGATAAACGGCTGAAGTGACCAGACGGTGCCAACGCCTTCTCCTTTATGCAGTCCCTGAACCACCAGGAAGATAAACACCACCATGATGGAGATTTGCACCAGTACAAACAGGGTATTGAAGTTAGCGACCAGGTTGACGCTCTTCAGATTCGCGGCGGTTAAAATGGCGACGAAGGTTACCACCCACACCCACGGCGGCACTTCCGGGAAGAGGGCGGAGAGATAGATTTTCGCCAACAAAACGTTGATCATTGGCAAAAAGAGATAATCCAGCAGTGATGACCAGCCGACCATAAATCCGACGTGCGGGTTAATCGACTTTTGCGCGTAGGTATAGGCCGAACCGGCCTCCGGAAACTGGCGAACCAGTTTGCCGTAGCTGATAGCGGTAAACAGCACGCCCGCCAGCGCCAGCAAATAGGACGCCGGAACGTGACCGTCGCTAATGCCGGAGACAATACCAAAAGTATCAAATACGGTCATCGGCGTGAGATAGGCCAGACCCATCATTACCACCTGCCACAATTTCAGTGATTTTCGCAGACGGGTTTTGCCGGGTTGCGCAGCAATATTCAGTGGTGAATTAATAGCCATAATTGCTGCCTCCCCTGCGTAATAAGGTTTGCGGTCGTGTCGACCTGAAATCAAACCTGTTTAGCAAGGGAAGCAAAGGGGGCGGAGTCCAGTCAGTAGCAGGAGGGGCGCATACGCAGCCTCCCTCGCCATGCGGGGATTTAATCATCGGCATCATCTCATTTCCTCGTCACAGTCTTAATCGTTAACGGAAGCCCGTTGCCGCCTGCGCTCCATAACGCGACATCCGGGAAATGTCTGGATTACCAGCAAATGTCAGGCCTGGCTCCGCTCAGGCCGATGAAACAACCCCGCAAGGGGAATTACGCGTTTTTCAACATCCACTCAATTTCTGTTTCTGTGATGAGGCGCTCAAACTGCAACAGCTCATCATTTTTACAGGCGTGATACACATGGCAAAACCGTTCGCCTAAATAGCGGCGCAGGTGATCATTCTCGATAAACTCACCCAGGGCATCGCTCTGGCGAATCGGGAAGGGTAAGCCTTCCTGTTCCAGCCCGTTGCCTTCGACTTCTTCCTGCAACGGCAGCTCGTTATCAAGGCCATGCAAAATACCGGCAAAAATCGCTGCCATCACCAGATATGGGTTGGCATCGGCACCCGCCACGTGATATTCCACGCGGTGATTATGACGGTCACCGCACGGAATACGCAGGGCGACGGTGCGGTTGTTATGGCCCCACGACGCCTGCGTCGGCACATACATTCCCGGCTGGAAGCGGCGATACGAGTTCACGTTTGGTGCCAGCAACGCCATCGACGACGGCATCAGGTCAATCATCCCGGCGAGCATCTTTTTCAGCAGCGGCGAATCTTCGCCTTCTGTGTCAGAAAGCACATTCTCGCCACGATTATTTTGCATACTGATATGGATATGCATCCCGCTGCCCGCGTGCTCTTCATACGGCTTCGCCATAAAAGTGGCGTGCATCTTATGCTTTTCTGCCATCAGACGCACTAGGCGTTTTAGTGCCAGCGCATCATCGCAGGCTTCCAGCACGTTATCAGTATGGTAAAGGTTGATTTCAAACTGACCCGGCGAGGCCTCAGCGACCGCGCCATCTGCCGGAATCAGCTGCAACTGCGCCAGTTCATCAATATCATTGAGCACGTCGGCGAAGTGGTTGAGGTTATCAACGGAGTAAACCTGGCTTTGTGTATTGCGGTCATCGGTGCCAGGCGCGCAGGGCGGTTGCAGATCCCCTTCAGCGTCGCGCTGGCGATCCAGTAAATAGAACTCCAGCTCTACCGCTACAACCGGGAACAATCCGCGCTGGCGCAGCTGCTGCCACAGGCGGTTAAGAACGTTCCGCGGCTCAACGTCAAAGGGAGCGCCATCTTCATCGACCATGGTCAGGAGCATCTGACCGATAAACTCTGGATCGGCGGCAGAAGGAGTTAAGGAACCGAGAACAGGAACACAGGTACGATCCGGCTCGCCCATTTCCTGACCCAGACCTGCTTCTTCTACTACGTTGCCCAGAATATCCATTGCAAATACCGAGGCCGGGAAATAACACCCTTTCTCGAGCTTCTTCAGGCTTGAAACAGGGATACGTTTTCCACGGAAGCAACCATTCAAATCAGTAAGTAAAACATCAACATATTGCGTATTCGGGTAGCGCTCCAGGTAGCGTTTCACTTCCTGCGTAAAGGCGCTACCCCGCCTCTCTTCTGACTGCTGAACAAAGTTCTCTACTTCAACGATATTGGTTTCCATGATTCTTCGCCTTTGGTTTGTTTTCCGCTCGTTATCAAAGCGTAAAATATAATGACCATCATTCGAATCTGTATGCAAACCAAATGTTTGTCAAATGTTAAATTGAGTTTGCAAAAATGAAAATCCACTGCTAGATTGAAAAAATATTGAACATAAAGGTCATTTAAAGCGCAGTAATGGCGATAATTTAGTCCATTTTGTGAGATTGAGCATGGAAAATATAATGAACAATCCGGTTATCGGTGTCGTAATGTGCAGGAACAGGCTTAAGGGTCATGCGACCCAGACTCTGCAAGAAAAGTACCTGAATGCCATCATCCACGCAGGCGGCTTGCCAATTGCGCTACCACATGCGCTGGCGGAACCGTCGTTACTTGAACAACTTTTGCCGAAACTCGATGGCATTTATCTTCCTAGTAGTCCCAGCAATGTGCAGCCGCACCTATATGGTGAAAACGGCGATGAGCCTGACGCCGATCCCGGGCGTGATCTTCTGAGCATGGCGATAATTAATGCCGCACTCGAAAGGCGCATCCCCATTTTCGCCATCTGCCGGGGTTTACAAGAACTGGTGGTGGCAACCGGTGGTTCGTTGCATCGCAAGCTGTGCGAACAGCCTGAATTGCTGGAACATCGGGAAGATCCCGAACTGCCGGTGGAACAGCAATATGCACCGTCGCATGAAGTTCAGGTTGAAGAGGGGGGATTACTGTCTGCGTTGTTACCTGAATGTAGCAACTTTTGGGTAAACTCTCTACATGGACAAGGGGCGAAGGTCGTTAGCCCACGGTTGCGTGTTGAAGCTCGCTCGCCGGATGGCTTAGTTGAGGCGGTTAGCGTCATCAATCATCCTTTTGCGCTGGGCGTACAGTGGCACCCGGAATGGAACAGTAGCGAGTACGCGCTTTCGCGTATATTGTTCGAGGGCTTTATCACCGCTTGGCAGCACCATATCGCTGAAAAACAGCGACTCTGACCACTACAGTTTAAGGAAATGCAAATATGAGTGATGAGGGACTGGCGCCAGGAAAACGCTTGTCGGAAATCCGCCAGCAGCAGGGGCTTTCACAACGTCGTGCCGCCGAACTCTCCGGGCTGACTCACAGTGCTATCAGTACGATAGAACAAGATAAAGTCAGCCCTGCCATCAGTACGCTGCAAAAGCTGCTGAAGGTGTATGGTCTGTCACTCTCGGAATTCTTTTCCGAGCCGGAAAAACCTGATGAGCCGCAGGTCGTCATTAATCAGGACGACTTAATTGAGATGGGCAGTCAGGGTGTGTCAATGAAGCTGGTTCATAACGGTAACCCGAATCGCACGCTGGCGATGATCTTTGAAACGTACCAGCCGGGCACAACCACTGGGGAAAGAATTAAGCATCAGGGTGAGGAAATAGGCACAGTACTGGAAGGTGAAATTGTTCTGACGATTAATGGTCAGGATTACCACCTCGTCGCGGGGCAAAGTTATGCCATTAATACCGGCATCCCGCACAGTTTCAGTAATACGTCGGCAGGTATTTGCCGAATTATCAGCGCCCATACGCCCACCACGTTTTAATCTTTTTGTTCTGTAAGCCGGGTAAGCGCAATGCGCCCGGCAATCCATAAAGAATGTCGCCAGAAATAAACGGGCATGCAGCCCGGGGATCTCTGCGCCCTGACGTTCACAAACTGCATATATCTGATAGACGTGAAACAGGAGTCATAATGAATTTTCATCATCTGGCTTACTGGCAGGATAAAGCGTTAAGTCTCGCCATTGAAAACCGCTTATTTATTAACGGTGAATATACTGCTGCGGCGGAAAATGAAACCTTTGAAACCGTTGATCCGGTCACCCAGGCACCGCTGGCGAAAATTGCCCGCGGCAAGAGCGTCGATATCGACCGTGCGGTGAGCGCAGCACGCGGCGTATTTGAACGCGGCGACTGGTCACTCTCTTCTCCGGCTAAACGTAAAGCGGTACTGAATAAACTCGCCGATTTAATGGAAGCCCACGCCGAAGAGCTGGCACTGCTGGAAACTCTCGACACCGGCAAACCGATTCGTCACAGTCTGCGTGATGATATTCCCGGCGCGGCGCGCGCCATTCGCTGGTACGCCGAAGCGATCGACAAAGTGTATGGCGAAGTGGCGACCACCAGTAGCCATGAGCTGGCGATGATCGTGCGTGAACCGGTCGGCGTGATTGCCGCCATCGTGCCGTGGAACTTCCCGCTGTTGCTGACTTGCTGGAAACTCGGCCCGGCGCTGGCGGCGGGAAACAGCGTGATTCTAAAACCGTCTGAAAAATCACCGCTCAGTGCGATTCGTCTCGCGGGGCTGGCGAAAGAAGCAGGCTTGCCGGATGGTGTGTTGAACGTGGTGACGGGTTTTGGTCATGAAGCGGGGCAGGCGCTTTCGCGTCATAACGATATCGATGCCATCGCCTTTACCGGCTCCACGCGTACGGGTAAACAACTGCTGAAAGACGCGGGTGATAGCAACATGAAACGTGTCTGGCTGGAAGCGGGCGGCAAAAGCGCCAACATCGTTTTCGCCGATTGTCCGGATCTGCAAAAAGCGGCAAGCGCCACCGCCGCAGGCATCTTCTACAACCAGGGCCAGGTGCGCATCGCCGGAACGCGTTTGTTACTGGAAGAGAGCATCGCCGATGAATTCTTAGCCCTGTTAAAACAGCAGGCGCAAAACTGGCAGCCGGGCCATCCACTTGATCCCGCAACCACCATGGGCACCTTAATCGACAGCGCTCACGCTGACTCGGTACACACCTTTATTCGTGAAGGCGAAGGCAAGGGGCAACTGCTGCTGGATGGTCGCAACGCCGGGCTGGCAGCGGCCATCGGCCCGACCATCTTCGTGGATGTGGACCCGAATGCGTCCTTAAGCCGCGAAGAGATTTTCGGTCCGGTGCTGGTGGTCACCCGTTTCACATCAGAAGATCAGGCGCTGCAGCTTGCCAACGACAGCCAGTACGGCCTTGGCGCGGCGGTATGGACGCGCGACCTCTCCCGCGCGCACCGCATGAGCCGACGCCTGAAAGCCGGTTCCGTCTTCGTCAATAACTACAACGACGGCGATATGACCGTGCCGTTTGGCGGCTATAAGCAGAGCGGCAACGGTCGCGACAAATCCCTGCATGCCCTTGAAAAATTCACTGAACTGAAAACCATCTGGATAAGCCTGGAGGCCTGAAATGACCGAACATACCAGCAGTTACTACGCCGCCAGTGCGAATAAATATGCACCATTCGACACACTGAATGAGTCAATCACCTGCGACGTTTGCGTGGTTGGCGGCGGCTATACCGGGCTCTCCTCCGCGCTGCATCTGGCGGAAGCGGGCTTTGACGTAGTGGTTCTCGAAGCCTCACGCATCGGCTTTGGCGCAAGCGGGCGCAATGGCGGGCAGCTTGTGAACTCCTACAGCCGCGACATCGACGTGATCGAAAAAAGCTACGGCATGGACACCGCCCGTATGCTCGGCAGCATGATGTTCGAGGGTGGCGAGATCATCCGCGAACGTATCAAACGTTATCAGATTGACTGCGACTACCGCCCCGGCGGTCTGTTTGTGGCGATGAATGATAAACAACTCGCCACACTCGAAGAGCAGAAAGAGAACTGGGTACGCTACGGCAATAAACAGCTGGAGCTGCTGGACGTCAACGCTATTCGCCGCGAGGTCGCCAGCGATCGCTACACTGGTGCGCTGCTGGATCACAGCGGTGGGCATATTCACCCGCTAAACCTCGCCATTGGTGAAGCCGATGCCATCCGCCTGAACGGCGGGCGCGTGTATGAGCTTTCCGCCGTGACGCAGATCCAGCACACCACGCCAGCCGTGGTTCGGACTGCCAATGGTCAGGTGACGGCGAAGTATGTGATTGTCGCCGGGAATGCGTATCTGGGCGATAAAGTAGAGCCGGAACTAGCGAAACGCAGCATGCCGTGCGGCACGCAGGTGATCACCACCGAACGGCTGTCGGAAGATTTAGCCCGTTCGCTGATCCCGAAAAACTACTGTGTGGAAGACTGTAACTATCTGCTTGATTACTACCGTCTTACCGCCGACAACCGCCTGCTGTACGGCGGGGGTGTAGTGTATGGTGCACGCAACCCGGATGACGTTGAGCGTCTTGTGGTACCGAAACTACTAAAAACCTTCCCTCAGTTGAAGGGCGTGAAAATTGATTACCGCTGGACGGGCAACTTCCTGCTGACCTTGTCGCACATGCCGCAGTTCGGCCGCCTTGATACCAACATCTATTACATGCAGGGTTACAGCGGCCACGGCGTCACCTGTACCCATCTTGCCGGGCGTTTGATTGCTGAACTGCTGCGCGGTGACGCCGAGCGTTTCGATGCCTTCGCCAATCTGCCGCATTACCCGTTCCCCGGCGGGCGCACGCTGCGCGTGCCATTTACCGCGATGGGCGCGGCTTATTACAGCCTGCGCGATCGTCTGGGCGTTTAATTTCCGATTAACAGTGAAGAGTCAAAAGGTGTGAAACATGAGCAACAATGAATTCCATCAGCGTCGTCTTTCTGCTACCCCACGCGGGGTTGGCGTGATGTGTAACTTCTTCGCCCAGTCGGCAGAAAACGCTACGCTGAAGGACGTAGAGGGCAACGAATACATCGATTTCGCCGCAGGCATTGCGGTGCTGAATACCGGGCATCGCCACCCTGATCTGGTCGCGGCGGTGGAGCAGCAATTGCAACAGTTTACCCACACGGCGTATCAGATTGTGCCGTACGAAAGCTACGTCACGCTGGCGGAGAAAATTAACACCCTTGCCCCAGTGAGCGGGCAGGCTAAAACCGCATTCTTCACTACCGGCGCGGAAGCGGTGGAAAACGCGGTGAAAATTGCTCGCGCCCATACCGGACGACCTGGCGTGATTGCGTTTAGCGGTGGCTTCCACGGTCGTACATATATGACCATGGCGCTGACCGGAAAAGTTGCGCCGTACAAAATCGGCTTCGGCCCGTTCCCTGGTTCGGTGTATCACGTACCTTATCCGTCAGATTTACACGGCATTTCAACACAGGACTCCCTCGACGCCATCGAACGCTTGTTTAAATCAGACATCGAAGCGAAGCAGGTCGCGGCCATTATTTTCGAACCGGTGCAGGGCGAGTGCGGTTTCAACGTTGCGCCAAAAGAGCTGGTTGCCGCCATTCGCCGCCTGTGCGACGAGCACGGTATTGTGATGATTGCCGATGAAGTGCAAAGCGGCTTTGCGCGTACCGGTAAACTGTTTGCCATGGATCATTACGCCGATAAGCCGGACTTAATGACGATGGCGAAAAGCCTCGCGGGCGGGATGCCGCTTTCGGGCGTGGTCGGTAACGCGAATATTATGGACGCGCCCGCGCCGGGCGGGTTGGGTGGCACCTACGCCGGGAACCCGCTGGCGGTGGCTGCCGCGCACGCGGTGCTCAATATTATCGACAAAGAATCACTCTGCGAACGCGCGAATCAACTGGGCCAGCGTCTCAAAAACACGTTGATTGATGCCAAAGAAAGCGTTCCGGCCATTGCTGCGGTACGCGGCCTGGGGTCGATGATTGCGGCAGAGTTTAACGATCCGCAAACGGGCGAGCCGTCAGCGGCGATTGCACAGAAAATCCAGCAACGCGCGCTGGCGCAGGGGCTGCTCCTGCTGACCTGTGGCGCATACGGCAACGTGATTCGCTTCCTGTATCCGCTGACCATCCCGGATGCGCAATTCGATGCGGCAATGAAAATTTTGCAGGATGCGCTGAGCGATTAATAGCCCAACGCAATAATGTCTGATGCGCTGCGCTTATCAGGCCTGCAAACGACGTATTGATTATGTATGCCGAATAAAGCATTCACGCCGCATCCGGCAAGTTGTATTGCTCAACTTCGCTAAATCTGGTGCTTTTTCAACAACGCGCGGAACTGATGATAAGTTAACCCCAGTAATTCAGCCGCGCGCTTCTGGTTATATTTCCCCTGTTGCAAACTGAGTTGCAGCAACTCTTTTTCCTGCTGCATCTGAAACTCGCGTAAATCCAGCGGCAGCGTCGGAAGCGAGGTATTTTCTGAAACGGCGATGGCTTCTTCAGGTGGACGCCGTTTAAAGGGATCAATAATGATGTCATCAAGCGGATAATCGCTGGTGCCGTGGCGATACACTGAACGTTCCACCACGTTTTTCAATTCACGAATATTTCCCGGCCAACGATAATTCAGCAATGTTTCTCTGGCGCGCTCCGTAAACCCCGGGAACAGAGGCAGCTTGATTTCCCGACACATCTGAATGGCAAAGTGTTCTGCCATCAGCATAATGTCGCTTTCGCGCTCGCGCAGGGGCGGCAGTTGCACTACATCGAAAGCCAGCCGGTCGAGCAGGTCAGCGCGAAAAGTACCTTCATTGACCATCGCCGGGAGATCGGCATTCGTCGCGCATACCAACCGCACATTCACCTGCAACGGCTGGCTACCGCCAACGCGCTCCAGTTCACCGTACTCAATCACACGCAATAATTTTTCCTGCACCATCATCGGTGCCGTAGCGAGTTCATCAAGAAATAGCGTACCGCCGTCGGCACGTTCAAATCTCCCAGGATGACGTTTTTGCGCACCGGTAAACGCCCCCGCTTCGTGACCAAACAGTTCGGAATCCAGCAGATTTTCATTTAACGCCGCGCAGTTAAGGGAAATAAACGGCCCTTGCCAACGGGAGGAGAGATAATGCAGGCGGCTGGCAATCAACTCTTTACCGGTGCCGCGTTCGCCGATGATGAGCACCGGTTTGTCCAGCGGTGCGAGATGCGAAACCTGTTCCAGCACTTCGAGAAAGCTGTTCGCCTCACCAAGTAAATTATCTTTGTATTCGGCCATGATGAAATTCGCCACTTGTTAGTGTAATTCGCTAATTCATCCTGGCATGTTGCTGTTGATTCTTCAATCAGATCTTTATAAATCAAAAAGATAAAAAATTGGCACGCAAATTGTATTAACAGTTCAGCAGGACAATCCTGAACGCAGAAATCAAGAGGACAACATTATGGGTATTTTTTCTCGCTTTGCCGACATCGTGAATGCCAACATCAACGCTCTGTTAGAGAAAGCGGAAGATCCACAGAAACTGGTGCGTCTGATGATCCAGGAGATGGAAGATACACTGGTTGAAGTACGTTCTACTTCGGCGCGTGCGTTGGCAGAAAAGAAACAGCTGACTCGCCGTATTGAACAAGCGTCGGCGCGTGAAGTTGAATGGCAGGAAAAAGCCGAACTGGCGCTGCTGAAAGAGAGAGAGGATCTGGCACGTGCAGCGTTAATTGAAAAACAGAAACTGACCGATCTGATTAAGTCCCTGGAACATGAAGTGACGCTGGTGGACGATACGCTGGCACGCATGAAGAAAGAGATTGGCGAGCTGGAAAACAAATTGAGCGAAACACGCGCTCGCCAGCAGGCATTGATGTTACGTCATCAGGCGGCAAACTCGTCGCGCGATGTGCGTCGTCAGCTGGACAGTGGCAAACTGGATGAAGCAATGGCTCGTTTCGAATCTTTCGAACGTCGTATTGACCAGATGGAAGCGGAAGCAGAAAGCCACAGCTTCGGTAAACAAAAATCGCTGGACGATCAGTTTGCCGAACTGAAAGCCGATGATGCAATCAGCGAACAACTGGCACAATTAAAAGCCAAAATGAAGCAAGACAATCAATAATAACATCCAGGCGGCGTCCGAACGCGCCGCCGCTCATCGTCTAAGGAGTACTTATGAGCGCGCTATTTCTGGCTATTCCGTTAACCATTTTTGTGCTGTTTGTTTTACCGATCTGGTTATGGCTGCATTACAGCAATCGTTCTGGTCGCAGTGAATTGTCGCAAAGTGAGCAGCAGCGATTAGCGCAACTGGTTGATGAAGCAAAACGGATGCGCGAACGTATTCAGGCGCTGGAATCTATTCTTGATGCAGAACATCCGAACTGGAGGGATCGCTAATGGCGGGCATTAATCTCAATAAAAAGTTATGGCGTATTCCACAGCAGGGCATGGTCCGCGGCGTCTGCGCCGGGATTGCCAACTATTTTGATGTACCGGTAAAACTGGTGCGTATCCTGGTGGTGCTGTCGATTTTTTTCGGTCTGGCGCTGTTTACCCTGGTTGCTTACATCATTTTGTCATTTGCGCTTGATCCAATGCCGGACAACATGGCCTTTGGTGAGCAGCTACCTTCCAGCAGCGAATTGCTGGATGAAGTCGACCGTGAACTGGCGGCAAGTGAAACGCGTTTACGCGAGATGGAACGTTATGTCACTTCCGATACTTTCACGTTACGTAGCCGTTTCCGTCAACTGTGAGGAAAGTTATGAATACTCGCTGGCAACAGGCCGGGCAAAAGGTGAAGCTTGGTTTCAAATTAGCAGGCAAGCTGGTACTTCTTACCGCACTGCGCTATGGCCCGGCGGGTGTGGCGGGCTGGGCGATAAAATCAGTTGCTCGCCGACCGCTGAAAATGTTGCTGGCTGTGGCGCTGGAACCGCTGTTAAGTCGGGCTGCTAATAAACTGGCACAGCGTTATAAAAGGTGAGGGGAGTTTCGCAAAAATTGTTAAATCTCAGGCGTATAATGGATGGCAATTTTCATCCATAGAAGGACGCTTACATGTTTAAAAAAAGGCTTACTTGCTCTGGCACTGGTGTTTTCACTGCCCGTTTTCGCCGCTGAACACTGGATCGATGTTCGTGTTCCAGAGCAGTATCAGCAAGAGCACGTTCAGGGGGCCATCAATATTCCCCTGAAGGAAGTGAAAGAGCGCATTGCCACCGCCGTTCCGGATAAAAACGACACCGTGAAAGTGTATTGCAATGCCGGACGCCAGTCCGGGCAGGCAAAAGAGCTCCTTAGCGAGATGGGATATACCCACGTTGAGAACGCCGGTGGCCTGAAAGACATCGCAATGCCGAAGGTCAAAGGTTAAAAGAATTCACCATGAGCGGCGCTTATGCGCCGTTTTTTTTCTGTCACACCTTATTTACATCCCTATAGATTATTTGCGTCAGCTCACAAATACGCTTTTTCCCTGGTAAAAAATGATTTCCTGCGTGACTAAAACCCTTGTGCTCAATTGACAGTTTATTTTCTGCGGAGTAGTCTCTCGCCTCATGGGACCGCTACCACGGAAAGGCAACATGAAACAGAAAATTACGGATTACATGGACGAAATCTACGGTGGAACATTTACCGCAACTCATTTACAGAAACTTGTAACGCGTCTTGAGAGTGCGAAACGATTAATTACACAGCGACGTAAAAAACACTGGGATGAAAGTGATGTCGTGTTAATTACCTATGCCGATCAATTTCACAGTAATGATTTAAAACCACTACCCATATTTAATCAGTTCTACCATCAATGGCTGCAAAGCATTTTTTCACATGTTCATTTATTACCTTTTTACCCATGGTCATCTGATGATGGATTTTCGGTAATTGATTATCATCAGGTCGCCAGTGAAGCGGGGGAGTGGCAGGATATTCAGCAACTCGGTGAATGCAGTCATTTAATGTTTGATTTTGTCTGCAACCATATGTCTGCAAAAAGTGAATGGTTTAAAAACTATTTACAACAGCTTCCGGGTTTTGAAGATTTCTTTATTGCGGTTGATCCGAAAACCGATCTCAGTGCCGTCACCCTTCCGCGTGCGTTACCGCTATTAACGCCGTTTCAAATGGATGATAATTCCACGCGCCATTTATGGACCACCTTTAGTGACGATCAAATTGACCTGAATTACCGTAGCCCTGAAGTGTTGCTGGCGATGGTGGATGTTTTACTCTGTTACCTTGAGAAAGGTGCTGAGTATGTCCGCCTGGATGCCGTTGGCTTTATGTGGAAAGAGCCGGGAACAAGCTGCATCCATCTGGAAAAAACACATCTGATTATCAAGCTGTTACGGTCGATTATTGATGACGTAGCACCAGGTACAGTGATTATTACCGAAACCAATGTTCCGCACAAAGACAACATTGCTTACTTTGGCAACGGTGATGACGAAGCGCATATGGTGTACCAGTTCTCGCTGCCGCCGCTGGTGTTACATGCGGTGCAAAAACAGAACGTCGAGGCGCTGTGCCAGTGGGCGCAAAGTCTGAGCTTGCCCTCCAGTAAAACGACCTGGTTTAACTTCCTCGCCTCTCACGATGGCATCGGGTTGAACCCACTGCGTGGCTTGCTTCCAGAAAGCGAAATATTAGCGCTGGTCGAGGCATTACAGCAGGAAGGTGCATTAGTAGGTAATGCTGCCAACTTACTGATTTAGTGTATGATGGTGATTTTAAGGTGCTTGCGTGGCTTCCATTTCCATCA
>NZ_JBDYCV010000013.1:0-58512 GCF_040495915.1 Shigella sp. FJ200513
TCTGATGGAAATGGAAGCCACGCAAGCACCTTAAAATCACCATCATACACTAAATCAGTAAGTTGGCAGCATTACCCTGTTTTGCTTACTGCGGATTAAAGATGTTTAAGGCGCGGTCAGCATTTCCAGATCGATAAGCCAGGTCATGGCCTGCTGACGCGAGTTACCGCACATTTCAGCGCTGGCTTGTAAGCCTGCACAGACTTTCGGTCGCAGTGGCGAGGTGAAAATTTTACAGCGTTGCTGTTCATCAAGCTGAATGCAGGGCGTATTGGCGGGCTTGCCATCTGGCATACCGGGAATAGGGCTGGAAATTGAAGGGGCAGTGCAACACGCCCCGCAACCCGGACGGCATTCCATACGTTGTTCTCTTAAGGTTAACCACCGGATTGATGAGCGCGCACAGTACCACCTTTTTTGCACCAGCAAAAGTGCGAATACCACTTGCCCGAAAGGCCCGTCGCGAGTACTTTGTCGCGATATTTTTGACATTTTCGACTACAGGAATTTTTCGATGCCAAGAGCGAACGAAATTAAAAAAGGTATGGTACTGAATTACAACGGCAAACTGCTGCTGGCTAAGGATATTGATATTCAGTCGCCCACTGCCCGCGGTGCCGCTACGCTGTACAAAATGCGTTTTTCTGATGTCCGTACCGGGCTGAAAGTAGAAGAGCGTTTCAAAGGTGATGATATCGTTGACACCGTGACGCTGACCCGCCGTTACGTTGACTTCTCCTATGTCGATGGCAACGAATATGTCTTTATGGATAAAGAAGACTATACCCCGTATACCTTCACCAAAGATCAGATTGAAGAAGAGTTGCTGTTTATGCCAGAGGGCGGCATGCCGGACATGCAGGTGCTGACCTGGGACGGTCAACTGCTGGCGCTTGAGCTGCCGCAGACCGTTGATCTGGAAATCGTTGAAACCGCACCAGGCATCAAAGGGGCATCTGCCAGCGCCCGTAACAAACCGGCGACATTGAGCACTGGTCTGGTGATTCAGGTACCAGAATACTTAAGCCCGGGCGAAAAAATTCGTATCCATATCGAAGAACGCCGTTATATGGGGCGTGCTGACTAACTTCAGCCGCATGCAGAAAAGGGATAGCTCAGGCTGTCCCTTTTTTAATTTATTATACCAATCTTCTATTTTGCGCTTCCTGAACACCTTACGCCCTCAATTTTCACTCGTTGATTGATCGCCCTCACACTTCATCGCATTAACAATCCAGACCAATTTCAATTGCTGTCATATAACTTTACACTGTCATTGTTAATTTATCGTTACTAAGACGTGACTCCTATGAAGACAATTGCCTCCGTTACGCTCCCGCATCATGTACACGCTCCACGCTACGATCGCCAGCAGTTGCAATCACGTATCGTTCATTTTGGCTTTGGCGCCTTTCACCGCGCTCATCAGGCGTTACTGACCGATCGTGTGCTGAATGCCCAGGGCGGCGACTGGGGGATCTGTGAAATCAGCTTGTTCAGCGGTGATCAACTGATGAGCCAGCTCCGCGCACAGAACCATTTATATACCGTGCTGGAGAAAGGTGCGGACGGCAATCAGGTGATAATTGTCGGTGCCGTTCACGAATGCCTTAATGCAAAACTGGATTCCTTAGCGGCAATTATTGAGAAATTTTGCGAGCCACAGGTGGCAATTGTTTCCCTGACGATTACCGAAAAAGGCTATTGTATTGACCCGGCCACCGGTGCACTCGACACCAGTAATCCGCGGATTATTCACGATCTACAAACCCCTGAAGAACCTCACTCCGCACCGGGTATTCTCGTCGAAGCACTGAAACGCCGCCGTGAGCGCAGCCTTACACCGTTTACCGTGCTCTCCTGCGACAATATTCCCGACAATGGCCATGTGGTGAAAAACGCGGTGCTGAGAATGGCAGAAAAACGTTCGCCAGAACTCGCCGGGTGGATAAAAGAACACGTCAGTTTTCCGGGAACCATGGTCGACCGCATTGTTCCGGCTGCAACCGACGAATCACTGGCAGAAATCAGCCAGCATCTGGGGGTAAATGATCCCTGCGCGATTAGCTGCGAACCGTTTATCCAGTGGGTGGTTGAAGATAACTTCATCGCTGGGCGTCCTGCCTGGGAAGTCGCAGGTGTACAAATGGTGAATGATGTCCTGCCATGGGAAGAGATGAAACTGCGTATGCTTAATGGCAGCCACTCTTTTCTCGCTTATCTGGGTTACCTCTCAGGATTCGCCTATATCAGTGATTGCATGCAGGATCGCGTATTTCGCTATGCTGCCAGAACATTAATGCTGGATGAGCAAGCGCCGACACTGCAAATTAAAGATGTCGATTTAACACAATATGCGGATAAGTTAATTGCACGTTTTGCTAATCCGTCGCTGAAACATAAGACCTGGCAAATCGCGATGGATGGCAGCCAGAAATTACCGCAACGTATGCTGGCAGGTATTCGCATACATCTGGGGCGTGAAACGGACTGGTCGTTGCTGGCATTAGGCGTTGCTGGCTGGATGCGTTACGTCAGCGGCGTTGATGATGCCGGAAATGCCATTGATGTTCGCGATCCGCTTAGCGATAAAATTCGCGAACTTGTTGCGGGCAGCAGCAGTGAACAACGCGTAACCGCCCTGCTTTCCCTGCGTGAAGTTTTCGGTGATGATCTGCCAGATAACCCGCATTTTGTGCAGGCCATCGAACAAGCCTGGCAACAAATCGTACAATTCGGCGCACATCAGGCGCTATTAAACACCCTCAAAATTTAACGATTTCTGCGGTTAAAGCGGATGAAGCTCACCTTCGTCCGCTCTCCCCTTCTCTTTTCTGCCTTTTTTAGCCAGGATTAACGCTCAGTTAACTTACCAGAGTATTGCGGAGCCGTTGTGACCAGGACCAACCTCATCACCGGTTTTCTCGGCAGCGGGAAAACCACGTCGATTCTTCATCTGTTAGCCCATAAAGATCCCAACGAAAAATGGGCGGTACTGGTTAATGAATTTGGGGAAGTCGGAATTGATGGTGCTTTGCTCGCCGATAGCGGCGCATTGCTGAAAGAGATCCCCGGCGGCTGCATGTGCTGCGTTAATGGTTTACCCATGCAGGTAGGGTTGAATACCTTACTGCGTCAGGGAAAACCAGACCGCTTGTTGATAGAGCCGACCGGGCTGGGCCATCCGAAACAGATCCTCGATCTGTTAACCGCACCAGTCTATGAACCGTGGATAGATCTGCGCGCCACCTTGTGCATTCTCGATCCACGCCTGCTGCTGGACGAAAAAAGCGCCAGCAATGAAAACTTCCGTGACCAGCTGGCTGCCGCAGACATCATTGTCGCCAATAAATCCGACCGTGCGACGCCCGAAAGTGAGCAAGCGCTACAGCGTTGGTGGCAGCAAAATGGTGGCGATCGACAATTAATTCACAGTGAGCATGGGAAAGTTGACGGTCATCTTCTGGATTTGCCGCGTCGCAATTTAGCCGAGTTGCCCGCCAGCGCCGCGCATTCTCATCAGCATGTCGTGAAAAAAGGGTTAGCAGCGTTAAGCCTGCCAGAGCATCAACGCTGGCGTCGCAGTCTGAACAGCGGGCAAGGATATCAGGCCTGCGGCTGGATATTCGACGCTGATACGGTATTCGACACCATTGGCATTCTGGAATGGGCGCGACTTGCACCGGTGGAACGCGTCAAAGGCGTGCTGCGTATTCCCGAAGGGCTGGTACGAATCAACCGTCAGGGCGATGACCTGCACATTGAAACGCAAAACGTTGCGCCACCGGACAGCCGTATTGAGCTGATTTCCAGCAGCGAAGCTGACTGGAATGCCTTGCAGAGCGCGCTGTTGAAGCTTCGTTTAGCGACTACCGCGTAAGGTTGCCTGCGTTTTTCAGTAAGATAATTAGAGAAAATATGATTAAAAATTTGCCGCAAATAGTGTTGTTGAATATTGTCGGCCCCGCGCTGTTTCTTTCCTGGTATATTCCCGTTAATCATGGATTCTGGTTGCCGATTGATGCGGATATTTTTTATTTCTTTAATCAGAAACTGGTCGAAAGTAAGGCCTTTTTATGGCTGGTTGCATTGACTAACAATCGCGCCTTCGACGGTTGTTCACTGCTGGCGATGGGTATGTTGATGCTGAGTTTCTGGCTGAAAGAAAACGCCCCTGGCAGACGACGTATCGTGATTATGGGTCTGGTCATGCTATTAACTGCAGTGGTATTAAACCAGCTGGGTCAGGCATTAATTCCTGTAAAACGGGCCAGCCCAACATTGACTTTTACCGATATTAACCGCGTCAGCGAACTGCTCTCTGTTCCCACGAAAGATGCCTCACGAGATAGCTTTCCCGGCGATCACGGCATGATGCTGCTTATTTTTTCGGCATTCATGTGGCGTTATTTCGGCAAAGTTGCAGGCCTTATCGCCCTTATTATTTTTATGGTTTTTGCATTTCCCAGAGTAATGATTGGCGCACACTGGTTTACTGACATCATTGTCGGTTCGATGACCGTGATATTGATCGGTTTGCCCTGGGTGTTGCTGACGCCATTAAGTGATCGATTAATCACCTTTTTTGACAAATCACTACCAGGAAAAAACAAACATTTCCAAAACAAATAACTCACAGTAATTAACATCATCAGGGTTATTTTTATAGTGAGGATAATCCTGATGATGCGCACCGTGCTTTCATCTATCGAACGCAAAAATCATTCTCTAAGTAAATGAATGGATTGCATGCGTTTCACTCAATTGTACTTTAATTGACCAACCCCGCTTATTAACTTTCTGTATCACTTTTTCTTATAAAAAATCATGTAAAACCGCTCGCCAAGACCGCACCAATCGGGTAATCTCGAACTCGTTTTGCCTCGGCGGTAGATTATCCTCACAGCATATAATTTTGTGCGTTAGTCCACAGATTTGGCCTTAAGGAATTGTTTCAACATGCCCAGGTAATTAGTCTCGTGTCGCTTGGCATTTTTTTATAACGATATTTGTCGTTAAGGACTTCAAGGGAAAACAAACAACATGGTCAAATCTCAACCGATTTTGAGATATATCTTGCGCGGGATTCCCGCGATTGCAGTAGCGGTTCTGCTTTCTGCATGTAGTGCAAATAACACCGCAAAGAATATGCATCCTGAGACACGTGCAGTGGGTAGTGAAACATCATCACTGCAAGCTTCTCAGGATGAATTTGAAAACCTGGTTCGTAATGTCGACGTAAAATCGCGAATTATGGATCAGTATGCTGACTGGAAAGGCGTACGTTATCGTCTGGGCGGCAGCACTAAAAAAGGTATCGATTGTTCTGGTTTCGTACAGCGTACATTCCGTGAGCAATTTGGCTTAGAACTTCCGCGTTCGACTTACGAACAGCAGGAAATGGGTAAATCTGTTTCCCGCAGTAATTTGCGTACGGGTGATTTAGTTCTGTTCCGTGCCGGTTCAACGGGACGCCATGTCGGTATTTATATCGGCAACAATCAGTTTGTCCATGCTTCCACCAGCAGTGGTGTTATTATTTCCAGCATGAATGAACCGTACTGGAAGAAGCGTTACAACGAAGCACGCCGGGTTCTCAGCCGCAGCTAATAAACCGTTTGGATGCAATCCCTTGGCTATCCTGACGAGTTAACTGAAAGCACTGCTTAGGCAGTGCTTTTTTGTTTTCATTCATCAGAGAAAATGATGTTTCCGCGTCTTGATCCAGGCTATAGTCCGGTCATTGTTATCTTTTAAATGTTGTCGTAATTTCAGGAAATTAACGGAATCATGTTCATACGCGCTCCCAATTCTGGACGTAAGCTCCTGCTTACCTGCATTGTAGCAGGCGTGATGATTGCGATACTGGTTAGCTGCCTTCAGTTTTTAGTGGCCTGGCATAAGCACGAAGTCAAATACGACACACTGATTATCGACGTACAAAAGTATCTCGATACCTATTTTGCCGACCTGAAATCCACTACTGACCGGCTTCAGCCGCTGACCTTAGATACCTGCCAGCAGGCTAACCCCGAACTGACCGCTCGCGCGGCGTTTAGCATGAATGTCCGTACGTTTGTGCTGGTGAAAGATAAAAAAACATTCTGTTCATCTGCGACTGGTGAGATGGACATTCCACTCAATGAATTGATTCCGGCGCTCGACATTAATAAAAACGTCGATATGGCGATCTTACCCGGCACGCCGATGGTGCCGAACAAACCCGCAATCGTCATCTGGTATCGCAACCCTTTGCTGAAAAATAGCGGTGTGTTTGCCGCTCTGAATCTCAACCTGACGCCTTCTCTCTTTTATAGTTCACGGCAGGAAGATTACGATGGCGTCGCCCTCATTATTGGCAATACTGCGCTATCTACCTTTTCTTCACGTTTGATGAACGTTAATGAATTAACCGACATGCCGGTCCATGAAACTAAAATTGCGGGCATTCCTCTGACCGTTCGGCTTTATGCGGATGACTGGACATGGAACGATGTGTGGTACGCATTTTTACTGGGCGGCATGAGTGGAACTGTCGTTGGCCTGCTTTGCTATTACCTGATGAGCGTACGTATGCGCCCCGACAGAGAAATCATGACCGCCATCAAGCGCGAACAATTTTACGTGGCGTATCAACCGGTGGTGGATACACAAGCTTTGCGGGTAACGGGCCTGGAAGTACTGCTACGCTGGCGGCATCCTGTAGCGGGAGAAATTCCCCCGGATGCCTTCATTAACTTTGCCGAATCGCAAAAGATGATTGTGCCGCTGACTCAGCACCTGTTTGAGTTAATTGCCCGCGATGCCGCAGAATTAGAAAAAGTACTGCCGGTAGGCGTCAAATTTGGCATTAACATTGCGCCGGACCATCTGCACAGCGAAAGCTTTAAAGCAGATATCCAGAAACTGCTCACTTCCCTGCCCGCACACCATTTCCAGATTGTGCTGGAAATTACCGAGCGCGATATGCTGAAAGAGCAAGAAGCCACACAACTCTTCGCCTGGCTGCACTCGGTCGGCGTAGAAATTGCTATTGATGACTTCGGCACCGGGCACAGCGCGCTTATCTATCTTGAGCGTTTTACGCTCGATTATCTGAAAATTGACCGTGGATTTATCAACGCCATCGGTACGGAAACGATCACTTCACCCGTACTTGACGCGGTGCTGACGCTGGCGAAACGTCTCAATATGCTGACAGTTACTGAAGGGGTCGAAACGCCGGAACAAGCGCGATGGCTAAGCGAACGCGGCGTTAATTTCATGCAAGGCTACTGGATTAGTCACCCGTTACCGCTGGACGATTTTGTTCGCTGGCTGAAGAAACCGTATACGCCGCAGTGGTAAGGTGTGCTTACGTCCCTTATTATTCATAGTGAAAGCATGCCGGATTGCGGCTAATGATGAGTAAAAGGAAATCCGTTGCAGATGATTGTGCGCATACTGCTGCTGTTTATCGCTCTGTTCACCTTCGGTGCGCAGGCGCAGGCTATCAAGGAAAGCTATACCTTTGCCGTGCTGGGCGAACCCCGGTACGCGTTTAATTTCAACCATTTTGATTATGTGAACCCCGCCGCGCCAAAAGGTGGGCAGATAACGTTGTCAGCCCTCGGTACCTTCGATAATTTCAACCGCTATGCACTGCGCGGCAACCCGGGCGCACGCACCGAGCAGCTGTACGACACGTTATTTACGACTTCCGATGACGAACCAGGCAGTTATTACCCGCTGATTGCTGAAAGTGCACGCTATGCTGACGATTATTCCTGGGTGGAGGTCGCTATTAATCCGCGCGCCCGTTTTCATGATGGTTCTCCCATTACTGCCCGCGATGTAGAGTTTACTTTTCAAAAATTTCTGACCGAAGGCGTGCCGCAATTTCGTCTGGTCTACAAAGGCACCACCGTCAAAGCCATTGCGCCGTTAACCGTGCGCATTGAGTTAGCTAAACCCGGCAAAGAAGATATGTTGAGTCTGTTTTCGCTGCCGGTATTTCCAGAAAAGTACTGGAAGGATCACAAACTTAGCGACCCGCTCGCCACGCCTCCGCTTGCCAGTGGTCCGTACCACGTTACGTCCTGGAAAATGGGGCAAAATATTGTCTATTCCCGCGTGAAAGATTACTGGGCAGCAAACTTACCGGTAAACCGTGGACGCTGGAATTTCGACACCATTCGCTACGATTATTACCTCGATGATAATGTCGCCTTTGAAGCGTTTAAAGCAGGTGCCTTTGATTTGCGTATGGAAAACGACGCTAAAAACTGGGCCACGCGTTATACCGGTAAAAATTTCGATAAAAAATACATCATCAAAGATGAGCAAAAGAACGAATCAGCCCAGGATACGCGCTGGCTGGCGTTTAATATCCAACGTGCGGTATTCAGCGATCGCCGGGTGCGGGAAGCAATCACTCTCGCCTTTGACTTTGAATGGATGAACAAGGCGTTGTTTTACAACGCCTGGAGTCGCACGAACAGTTATTTTCAAAATACCGAATACGCGGCCAGAAATTACCCCGACGCCGCGGAGCTGGTGCTTCTGGCACCAATGAAAAAAGATCTACCGCCAGAAGTCTTCACACAAATCTACCAGCCGCCGGTATCTAAAGGCGATGGCTACGATCGTGACAACCTGTTAAAAGCCGACAAACTTCTCAACGAAGCGGGCTGGGTGCTGAAGGGTCAGCAACGCGTTAATGCCACAACGGGTCAGCCGCTCAGCTTTGAATTATTGCTTCCCGCAAGCAGCAATAGTCAGTGGGTATTGCCGTTCCAGCACAGCCTGCAACGGCTGGGTATCAATATGGACATTCGCAAGGTGGATAACTCGCAAATCACTAACCGCATGCGCAATCGCGACTATGACATGATGCCGCGACTATGGCGGGCGATGCCGTGGCCCAGTTCCGATTTACAGATTTCCTGGTCATCGGAATATATCAATTCCACTTATAATGCCCCCGGCGTGCAAAGCCCGGTTATCGACTCACTGATCAACCAAATTATTGCCGCGCAGGGAAATAAAGAAAAATTACTGCCGTTGGGGCGAGCACTGGATCGCGTATTAACGTGGAATTATTACATGCTGCCAATGTGGTACATGGCGGAAGACCGTCTCGCCTGGTGGGATAAATTCTCCCAACCCGCTGTACGCCCTGTTTACAGCCTGGGTATCGATACCTGGTGGTATGACGTTAATAAAGCGGCCAAACTGCCGTCAGCCAGACAACAGGGAGAGTAGATGGGCGCTTACCTGATTCGCCGTCTGTTGCTGGTGATCCCAACGTTATGGGCTATTATCACTATCAACTTTTTCATCGTGCAAATTGCGCCTGGCGGTCCGGTCGATCAGGCCATCGCCGCCATTGAGTTTGGTAATGCCGGAGTATTACCCGGCGCAGGCGGTGAAGGTGTTCGTGCCAGCCATGCGCAAACGGGTGTCGGCAATATCAGCGACAGTAATTACCGTGGCGGACGCGGATTAGATCCAGAAGTGATCGCTGAGATCACTCATCGCTACGGTTTCGATAAGCCGATCCACGAACGTTACTTCAAAATGCTCTGGGACTACATCCGCTTTGATTTTGGTGATAGCCTGTTTCGCAGCGCCTCGGTGCTGACGCTGATTAAAGACAGTCTGCCGGTTTCCATCACCCTCGGATTGTGGAGCACGCTGATTATCTATCTGGTGTCGATTCCGTTAGGCATTCGCAAAGCTGTTTATAATGGGAGTCGCTTTGACGTCTGGAGTAGCGCATTTATCATCATCGGCTACGCCATTCCGGCCTTTTTGTTTGCCATCCTGCTGATTGTCTTCTTCGCGGGCGGCAGCTATTTCGACCTGTTCCCTCTACGCGGCCTGGTTTCCGCTAACTTTGATTCGCTGCCGTGGTATCAGAAAATCACCGATTATCTGTGGCATATCACGCTACCGGTGCTGGCGACAGTGATTGGTGGCTTTGCGGCGCTGACCATGCTGACCAAAAACTCATTCCTTGATGAAGTGCGCAAGCAATACGTGGTGACCGCGCGTGCGAAAGGGGTAAGTGAGAAAAACATTCTCTGGAAACATATGTTCCGCAACGCCATGCTGCTGGTGATTGCCGGTTTTCCGGCGACGTTTATCAGCATGTTTTTTACCGGCTCGCTGCTGATTGAGGTGATGTTTTCACTCAATGGTCTTGGCTTACTGGGCTACGAAGCGACCGTCTCGCGCGATTATCCTGTAATGTTTGGTACCTTGTATATTTTCACCCTGATTGGCCTGCTGCTGAATATTGTCAGTGATATCAGCTATACGCTGGTTGATCCGCGTATAGATTTTGAGGGACGTTAATGTCGCGACTCAGCCCCGTCAATCAGGCCCGTTGGGCGCGTTTTCGTCATAACCGTCGCGGCTACTGGTCGTTATGGATTTTCCTCGTTTTGTTTGGTTTGAGTTTGTGTTCTGAACTTATCGCTAACGATAAACCGTTGCTGGTGCGTTATGACGGCAGTTGGTATTTCCCGTTGTTGAAAAACTACAGCGAAAGCGATTTTGGCGGCCCGCTGGCAAGTCAGGCTGATTATCAGGACCCGTGGCTGAAACAACGGCTGGAAAATAACGGCTGGGTACTGTGGGCACCGATTCGCTTTGGTGCTACCAGTATCAACTTTGCTACCGATAAGCCCTTCCCTTCTCCACCCTCCCGGCAAAACTGGCTGGGAACGGATGCAAACGGCGGCGATGTGCTGGCACGCATTCTCTATGGCACGCGGATCTCGGTTCTGTTTGGCCTGATGCTGACTCTCTGTTCCAGCGTGATGGGCGTGCTGGCGGGGGCGCTACAAGGCTATTACGGCGGTAAAGTCGATCTCTGGGGGCAACGCTTTATTGAAGTATGGTCGGGGATGCCGACGCTGTTTTTGATTATTTTACTTTCCAGCGTCGTACAGCCTAACTTCTGGTGGCTGCTGGCAATTACTGTCTTGTTTGGCTGGATGAGTCTGGTCGGCGTGGTGCGGGCGGAGTTTTTACGTACTCGTAATTTCGACTACATTCGTGCGGCACAGGCGCTTGGCGTCAGCGATCGCAGTATCATCCTGCGTCATATGTTGCCTAATGCCATGGTCGCGACCCTCACCTTTTTACCGTTTATTTTATGTAGTTCGATAACCACCCTGACCTCGCTCGATTTCCTCGGCTTCGGTCTACCGCTCGGTTCACCGTCACTCGGTGAACTGCTGTTACAAGGGAAAAATAACCTTCAGGCCCCGTGGCTTGGGATCACCGCCTTCTTGTCGGTGGCGATATTATTGTCTTTGCTGATCTTTATTGGTGAAGCCGTCCGCGACGCATTTGATCCTAATAAGGCGGTGTAGCATGACGCAAACTCTGTTAGCGATTGAAAATTTGTCGGTGGGTTTTCGCCATCAGCAAACCGTACGTACAGTAGTCAATGATGTTTCACTACAGATTGAGGCTGGCGAAACGCTGGCGCTGGTGGGTGAGTCAGGTTCAGGCAAAAGCGTTACCGCGCTGTCAATTTTACGCCTGCTCCCTTCCCCGCCGGTTGAATATCTCTCCGGCGATATTCGTTTTCATGGCGAATCGCTGCTTCATGCCAGCGATCAAACGTTGCGCGGTGTACGCGGTAATAAGATCGCCATGATTTTTCAGGAACCGATGGTGTCGTTAAATCCATTGCATACCCTGGAAAAACAGCTTTATGAAGTGCTTTCACTCCACCGCGGGATGCGTCGGGAAGCGGCTCGTGGCGAAATTCTTAACTGCCTTGATCGCGTCGGTATCCGCCAGGCGGCAAAACGGCTGACAGATTATCCGCATCAGCTCTCCGGCGGCGAACGCCAGCGGGTGATGATTGCGATGGCGCTGTTAACGCGACCGGAATTATTAATTGCCGATGAACCGACCACCGCACTGGACGTCTCTGTCCAGGCGCAGATTTTACAGCTGTTGCGCGAACTGCAAGGCGAGCTGAATATGGGCATGCTGTTTATTACTCATAACCTCAGCATTGTCAGAAAACTGGCCCACCGCGTGGCGGTAATGCAAAACGGTCGCTGTGTCGAGCAAAATAACGCCGCTACGCTATTTGCCTCACCCACTCATCCTTACACACAAAAGCTACTCAACAGTGAACCGTCAGGCGATCCGGTACCGTTGCCAGAACCTGCCTCAACGTTGCTGGATGTTGAACAGCTTCAGGTTGCCTTCCCCATTCGCAAAGGGATTTTGAAGCGCATTGTGGATCATAATGTGGTGGTGAAAAACATCAGTTTTACGCTACGGGCGGGTGAAACACTGGGTTTAGTGGGCGAGTCTGGTTCCGGGAAAAGCACGACGGGACTGGCGCTGCTGCGACTGATTACCTCTCAGGGCAGCATCGTCTTTGACGGTCAGCCACTGCAAGATTTAAATCGCCGCCAGCTGTTACCTACTCGTCATCGTATTCAGGTGGTATTTCAGGATCCAAACTCCTCGCTCAACCCACGACTCAACGTTTTGCAGATTATTGAGGAAGGCTTACGGGTTCACCAGCCGACGCTTTCTGCCGCACAACGCGAACAACAAGTGATAGCCGTGATGCATGAAGTGGGATTAGATCCTGAAACACGCCACCGTTATCCGGCGGAGTTCTCTGGTGGTCAGCGACAACGTATTGCGATTGCCAGGGCATTAATTCTTAAGCCCTCGCTGATCATACTTGATGAACCGACATCATCACTCGACAAAACGGTACAGGCGCAAATATTGACGCTTTTGAAATCATTGCAACAAAAGCATCAACTGGCCTATTTGTTTATCAGCCACGATTTGCACGTTGTCCGCGCGTTATGTCATCAGGTTATCGTACTGCGACAAGGGGAAGTAGTGGAACAAGGACCGTGCGCGCGCGTGTTTGCCACACCGCAGCAGGAGTATACGCGTCAGTTACTGGCGTTGAGCTGACGCTTAAAAAGGATTGTAGTTTGAAAAGGGTTCGGCAATTGCCACACCAAAATTTTTCAATCGGCATGTTGCAGCAAACTCGTCCTGGCGATTTACAAACAGGCACGGCTCACCTTCACACTCCAACACCGAACATGGAACTTCGATGTCGCTTAACGCCTGGCTTAGTTTATACATCACCGACCATGCATTATCACCATCCGGGCTAAGCAATTTAAGCGCCACCAGGCTGTTGTCACCGCACGGTCCATTTTGAGGAATCGGTTCAACCTTCGAACCTGCGAAACCAGCAGACCAGCGATAGTTCTGCGGCAGTCGATGGACGATTGAGAGTTGTAATGAAGTCACTTATTTTCCCCGGAAGTACATTCACTTCACAATTTGTTTACATCAATTTTAACACATCATCAACAATCCGTCTTTATACAGATCGTAAAGATTGATGCCTCGCCTGCGTGGCCTCTATGGCTCTGATTTAAGTAATATCTGCGGGCGTGGTCACGTTTGCGGGGCTATATGTACCCGTTTCTGCGATCTAACTCAACCTTTTTAACTACAATGATGTGACTTTTTACATAAATTGATTTTACATAAAATAAACATATATCGGGGAAATGATAGATTTGTGGTTGACATGCATCAACAAAGGAAGCCTTTTACCTTCCTCGTTGTGCAATAGATCACCGTTTTTTCGGCCGACTGGCGTACAGACAGAAGAGAATGGAGCTGGTTGCGCAGAATGCAATTGACCAAATCATCGGCCATGCAGAGTTAAAGGTCGCAAGAGAAAGCAATGCGCCAACAATTGCCCCTATGCCAAAACGGAAGGTTCCTGCCAGCGAAGATGCCGTTCCCGCCATATGGGGAAACTCATCAAGAATGACCGCCATCGCATTGGATGACACCATCGACACGCAGCCCACAAACGCCGCAACGCCAACCACCAGCGACCAGAATCCCAGCCCCAGCGGCGCACTGATGACCATCCACGCAGCCATAATAAATTGTATCCACAACCCCGAGCGGAACATATTTAACGCGCCAATGCGGCGGACGAAGCGGCTGTTAAAGATGGTCATCACGAACAGAAAAACAATGTTTAGCGCAAAGTAATAACCAAAGTTTTCCGGCGCGACGTGGTTAATTTCAATATAAACAAACGGTCCGGCGCTTAAGAATGAGAACATCCCGGCAAAGCTGAAACCACTGGCAAGCATGTAGCTCAGGACACGTTTATGGCGGAACAGCGCCGCAAAGTTACCAATAGTGGTACGAATGTGAAATGGCTGACGACGCTCCGGTGGTAAGGTTTCTTTAATCAGGAAGAAAATCATTGCCGAAGCCAGAATCGCCGCTAATGCCAGGATCCAGAAGATGTAATGCCAGCTCAGCCACACCAGCACCCAGCCGCCAACTATCGGTGCCATCAGCAGTGCAATGGTCGTCACCAGCATGACAAACGACATCATCCGCGAGAACTCTTCTTTCGGGTAAATATCACGCATCAAAGCGTTGATAACCACGCTGGCCGCAGCCGCAGCCAGCCCGTGGAAGAAACGCATCACAATCAGCTGATCGATGGTTTGTGCCAACGCACACGCCACCGCGGCGGCGGCAAACACCAGCGTCCCGCCAAGAACCACCGGCTTACGCCCGAAGCTGTCTGCCATCGGCCCGTAGATTAACTGCCCCAACGCAAAGCCCAGAATATAAGTACTGAGGGTCATCTGCGTACTGCCCGCCGATACGCCAAACTGCGCTGAAATTACCGGTAGCGCGGGCAGATACATATCAATCGACAGCGGCATCAACATGGCCAGCAGGCCAAGGATAAAAACAATAGCAAACGACGAATGCTGTCGGGTGGTCACAACGGGCTCCTGAAAGTCATTGAAAAGTTAGACGACGCTGGCAATTTCTTCTTCAGTTAACGGACGATATTCACCGGGGGCTAAATCAGCATCCAGCGTAATACCGCCAATACGTTCACGATGCAGCTCAACCACGTGGTTACCCACGGCGGCGAACATGCGTTTCACCTGATGATAACGCCCTTCGCTGATGGTCAGACGAACCTGCGTTGGGGTAATCACTTCAAGCACCGCCGGCTTAGTGAGATCTTTTTCGTTATGCAGCTGCACGCCTTTAGCAAATTGCTCTGCCGTATCGTCAGCTACAGGTGATTCCAGTGTCACCAGATAGGTCTTCTCGCAATGATGGCGCGGAGAAGTAATGCGGTGCGACCACTGACCATCATCAGTCATCAGCACCAGACCGGTGGTATCGATATCCAGACGTCCTGCGGCGTGCAGTTTCCACGCTACCGGTTCATCCAGAAAATAGAGCACCGTCGGGTGATCCGGGTCGTCCGTGGAGCAAACATAGCCCTGAGGCTTATTGAGCATGAAGTAACGTGGACCGTGTTGCTGCGCCAGCGGGTTGCCATCGTAAGCGACATCATGTTCAGGGAGCAGTTTGAACGCTGCATTACGAACGATTTCGCCATCGACGGTGACACGATTGCCGCGGATTTCACGCCCGGCAATAGCACGGCTAACGCCGAGTTGCTGTGCGATAAATTTATCAAGTCGCATGTGTGTGATTTTGCCTGTAAAAAACGGAGGTCGGGTAATGACCCGAAAATCTGAACTGTTGTCTGCCCAGTATAGCGGTCTAATAACTTCCCTCAAGGGAAAAAGAACCGTGGCATACTATTAGCAGAATAATCTACCTACGCGAAACCATGATTTTTACACTCCGCCCATATCAGCAAGAAGCCGTGGATGCCACGCTCAACCATTTTCGTCGTCATAAAACCCCTGCCGTTATCGTGCTGCCCACCGGCGCAGGTAAAAGCCTGGTGATAGCGGAACTGGCACGGCTGGCGCGTGGTCGCGTACTGGTGCTGGCACACGTTAAAGAACTGGTGGCGCAAAACCATGCAAAGTATCAGGCGCTGGGGCTGGAAGCCGATATTTTTGCCGCCGGGCTAAAGCGCAAAGAGAGCCACGGTAAAGTGGTATTTGGCAGCGTTCAGTCGGTCGCCCGTAATCTTGATGCCTTTCAGGGTGAATTTTCGCTGTTGATTGTCGATGAATGCCACCGTATTGGTGACGATGAAGAGAGCCAGTATCAGCAAATCCTCACTCACCTGACTAAAGTGAATCCCCACTTACGCCTGCTGGGGCTGACTGCCACGCCTTTTCGATTGGGCAAAGGCTGGATCTACCAGTTCCATTATCACGGCATGGTACGCGGCGATGAGAAAGCCCTTTTCCGTGACTGCATTTATGAGCTGCCGCTGCGTTATATGATTAAACACGGCTATCTGACGCCGCCAGAACGACTGGATATGCCAGTAGTGCAATACGATTTCAGCCGCTTGCAGGCACAGAGTAACGGGCTGTTCAGCGAAGCTGATCTCAACCGTGAGCTGAAAAAACAGCAACGCATTACGCCACATATCATCAGCCAGATCATGGAGTTCGCCGAAAAGCGCAAAGGGGTAATGATTTTCGCCGCCACCGTTGAACACGCAAAAGAGATTGTGGGATTACTGCCTGCCGAAGATGCTGCACTGATTACTGGCGACAACCCCGGCGCTGAGCGCGATGTGTTAATTGAAGATTTTAAAGCCCAGCGTTTTCGCTATCTGGTCAACGTCGCAGTACTGACCACCGGATTTGACGCCCCGCACGTCGATCTTATCGCCATTCTGCGCCCTACCGAATCAGTGAGTCTTTACCAACAAATTGTCGGGCGCGGTCTGCGTCTCGCTCCGGGCAAGACTGATTGTTTAATTCTTGATTATGCGGGTAATCCTCACGATCTCTACGCGCCGGAAGTTGGTACACCGAAAGGCAAAAGTGACAACGTTCCGGTACAGGTTTTCTGCCCTGCCTGCGGTTTTGCCAACACCTTTTGGGGGAAAACGACCGCCGACGGGACATTGATTGAACACTTTGGTCGCCGCTGTCAGGGATGGTTTGAAGATGACGACGGTCATCGCGAACAGTGTGACTTCCGTTTCCGTTTTAAAAATTGCCCGCAATGTAACGCAGAAAATGATATTGCCGCTCGCCGCTGCCGCGAATGTGACACGGTACTGGTTGATCCGGATGATATGTTAAAAGCGGCGCTACGACTGAAAGATGCGCTGGTATTACGCTGTAGCGGCATGTCTTTGCAGCATGGGCACGACGAGAAAGGCGAATGGTTGAAAATCACCTATTACGATGAAGACGGCGCGGATGTGAGTGAGCGTTTCCGTCTGCAAACGCCCGCCCAGCGTACCGCCTTCGAGCAGCTTTTTATCCGCCCGCATACGCGCACACCGGGCATCCCTCTGCGCTGGATCACCGCCGCCGATATCCTCGCCCAGCAAGCCTTACTGCGACATCCGGATTTTGTCGTCGCCCGCATGAAAGGTCAGTACTGGCAAGTGCGTGAAAAAGTGTTCGATTACGAAGGTCGTTTTCGTCGGGCGCACGAATTACGCGGTTAATGGTAGTTTTGATTGATGTATAAGGCGATTGAGTATAGAATCTCGCCCGCTTTTGCATACGCAAAGCAGATCACTTACCTGTTGCTGGGTCGCCTGTAGCAGGATTAATTTAAGAGAGAAAGAAATGTTTACTATCAACGCAGAAGTACGTAAAGAGCAGGGTAAGGGTGCGAGCCGCCGCCTGCGTGCCGCTAACAAGTTCCCGGCAATCATCTACGGTGGCAAAGAAGCACCGCTGGCTATCGAGCTGGATCACGACAAAGTCATGAACATGCAAGCTAAAGCTGAATTCTACAGCGAAGTTCTAACCATCGTTGTTGACGGTAAAGAAATCAAAGTTAAAGCTCAGGACGTACAGCGTCACCCGTACAAACCGAAGCTGCAGCACATCGACTTCGTTCGCGCTTAATTGCTGAATAAGTTGTAAAAAACCCCGCTCCGGCGGGGTTTTTTGTATCTGCAGATTATGCCTGATTACGGTATTGCTATTTTTTGCAGGCCAGATAAGGCGTTCACGCCGCATCTGGCATTCAGAACACAAAACCGATTAATTGCCGCCAGACGTCCGGCGCTGCAATTGGTCGCGCAAATTCGGCGGCGTGCCTTTAATGGTCAAGGTATCGGTTGCTGGATCCCAGAAGATGCGTTCACCTAACAGCATCGCATCAAAGTTAATAGTCAAGCCACCGCCGCTACCGGCAAACTTCGTCAACTGACGCAGTGTGCTACGGTCTGCCGGGAAGCTCTCTTCCAGTTCGTAGCCTTTTTCAGCCGCAAACTCCGTGAAGCTCACTTCGCTTACGCCTGCCAGCTCTTTCGACAGCGATTCCAGTTCGATCTCTTCGCCTGCCTGCAGCTGCTCATTACAGTAGCTATAAACCTGCTGGCGCACGTTCTGTCGCTCTGCTTTATCCAGTTGTGCTTCGGCAGTGAAATCATCAACCGCTTGCAACAGCCCACGGTTTTGCGCTTTCGCGTTCAATCCTTCGCTGGCCCCGAGGAAATCCATAAAGAAATCCGCCACTTTGCGCCCTACTCGCCCTTTCAGGAAAGTGAGATAGCGGGTGGACTCTGGATTGGTTTCCCATTCGGTTAAATCGATACGCGCAACAATATCCGCATGATTGATATCAAGATAATGGGTTGGGTTGATGTCGAGATTTTCGTTAACGCGCATACTGCTCAGGTTGCTCAGAACTGCCACCAGCAAATACTCCACCGCCAGATAACGGTAGTGGCAAAACAGCACGAATCCACCGTCAGCAAAAGGATATTTCGCTAATTCGTCACGCAGGCGACCGGTTGCCGCGCGGCTAAATGCCAGAAAGTCCTCTTCGCCCTGACGCTGTAAGCGCAGCGTCTGCGCCAGTTCACTCTCTTCGCTAAACAAGCCGTAAGCTTTATTTTTGGCGCTATAGACCCGATGCAGTTCTGCCACCATCTCAACGACGGTTTCTGTCGGTTCCAGCAATGAATCGCGCAACACCAGCTCAAGGTTCTGCTCATCACGCTTGATAAGCTGGTGCAGAGCAATCTGGTTGATATCCAGACTCATGATAAACTCTCCTTTAAGACCGGGCGGTATTCAACCACCGCCAGTTAAGCGACGCAATAAAAGATGGCGGTCATTTTACAGAAGGCAGCGTAACGAGAATGATTTAACGCATAAAAAAGCAGAAAAAAAACCGTTGCTACGGTAATATGTTGCCCTTTCATCAACTAACTGATTTCGATTTATGCCACAAATTTCCCGCTACAGTAATGAACAGGTTGAACAATTGCTCGCAGAGCTGCTCAACGTACTGGAAAAACATAAGGCTCCGACCGACCTTTCCCTGATGGTGTTAGGCAACATGGTCACTAACCTTATCAACACCAGCATTGCCCCGGCCCAACGCCAGGCAATTGCCAACTCTTTTGCCAGCGCCTTACAGTCCTCTATCAACGAAGACAAAGCGCACTAAGGGAAACAGATAACAGGTTATGGTAACTCATCGTCAGCGCTACCGTGAAAAAGTCTCCCAGATGGTCAGTTGGGGGCACTGGTTTGCACTGTTCAATATTCTGCTTTCGCTCGTCATTGGCAGCCGTTACCTGTTTATCGCCGACTGGCCGACAACGCTTGCTGGTCGCATTTATTCCTACGTAAGCATTATCGGCCATTTCAGCTTCCTAGTGTTCGCCACCTACTTGCTGATCCTCTTCCCGCTGACCTTTATCGTCGGCTCCCAGAGGCTGATGAGGTTTTTGTCCGTCATTCTGGCGACGGCGGGAATGACGCTATTACTGATCGATAGCGAAGTCTTTACTCGTTTCCATCTCCATCTTAATCCCATCGTCTGGCAGTTGGTTATCAACCCAGACGAAAATGAGATGGCGCGCGACTGGCAGCTGATGTTCATCAGCGTGCCGGTTATTTTATTGCTTGAACTGGTGTTTGCGACGTGGAGCTGGCAAAAGCTGCGCAGCCTGACGCGTCGTCGACGCTTCGCGCGCCCGCTGGCCGCATTCTTATTTATCGCCTTTATCGCCTCGCATGTGGTGTATATCTGGGCCGATGCCAACTTCTATCGCCCGATCACCATGCAGCGCGCTAACCTGCCGCTTTCGTACCCGATGACGGCGCGACGTTTCCTTGAGAAGCATGGCCTGCTTGATGCGCAGGAGTATCAACGCCGTCTTATTGAGCAAGGTAATCCAGACGCCGTTTCCGTACAGTATCCGTTAAGCGAACTGCGCTATCGCGATATGGGCACCGGGCAGAATGTGCTGTTGATTACTGTCGATGGCCTGAACTACTCACGCTTCGAGAAGCAGATGCCTGCGCTGGCAGGTTTTGCTGAGCAAAATATTTCGTTCACGCGCCATATGAGCTCCGGCAACACTACAGACAACGGCATCTTTGGCCTGTTCTATGGCATCTCGCCGAGCTATATGGACGGCATTCTGTCGACCCGTACGCCTGCGGCATTAATTACTGCGCTTAATCAGCAAGGCTATCAGCTGGGGTTATTCTCATCAGATGGCTTTACCAGCCCGCTGTATCGCCAGGCATTGTTGTCAGATTTCTCGATGCCGAGCGTACGCACCCAATCTGACGATCAGACCGCCACGCAGTGGATCAACTGGCTGGGCCGCTACGCACAAGAAGATAACCGCTGGTTCTCGTGGGTTTCTTTCAATGGCACTAACATTGACGACAGCAATCAGCAGGCATTTGCACGGAAATATAGCCGGGCGGCAGGCAATGTCGATGACCAGATCAAACGCGTGCTCAATGCACTGCGTGATTCTGGCAAACTGGACAATACGGTGGTGATTATCACTGCCGGTCGGGGTATTCCACTGAGCGAAGAGGAAGAAACCTTTGACTGGTCCCACGGTCATCTGCAGGTGCCATTAGTGATTCACTGGCCAGGCACGCCGGCGCAGCGTATTAATGCTCTGACTGATCATACCGATCTGATGACGACGCTGATGCAACGCCTGCTGCATGTCAGCACACCTGCCAGCGAATATTCGCAAGGTCAGGATTTGTTCAACCCTCAACGCCGTCATTACTGGGTTACTGCTGCGGATAACGATACGCTGGCAATTACCACCCCGAAAAAGACGCTGGTGCTGAACAATAACGGTAAATACCGCACTTACAACTTACGTGGTGAAAGAGTGAAAGATGAAAAACCACAGTTAAGTTTGTTATTGCAAGTGCTGACAGACGAGAAGCGTTTTATCGCTAACTGATTAATTATAAATCAGTTAGCGAAATATCTTACTTGCAATCGGTGTGGAAAACGGTAGTATTAGCAGCCACGAGTCGGCACGTAGCGCAGCCTGGTAGCGCACCGTCATGGGGTGTCGGGGGTCGGAGGTTCAAATCCTCTCGTGCCGACCAAAAATCCCAAGAAAAAACCAACCCTTACGGTTGGTTTTTTTATATCTGCAATTAATTCGATAAACAGACCGTGACACATCACAGCCTGTTTATTTTCTGTTATCAGAACGTCCAGACCACACCCGCCTGAGTATTCCACGGCGATTCTACCCCTGCGCCATTGCCATAGCTGACTGACAAATGACCGCTTAACGTCGGGGTAAACGATGACCTTATCCCAGCCTGATAAACGCCACTGGTTCCAGCCACATCATTATTAAATTTGCCATCGTCATTAACTTTCACCTGGTTAGAATCGGCGTATTCCTGACGCACGGCGGCTTTCAGCCAGGGTTCCAGCGTCGTACCGTTTTGCAGGTCCATGTGATAGCTTACCGCCGTTCCCGCTTCAGCGCGTAATATCCGGGTATTTCCCACATCCGCGCGCATGCCGTTTGATAACGTGTAGTCCTGACCATCTGTGGTAAAGCCGGTAAAGGCCAGATAGGGTCTAACACTCCACAATCCGTCAACCCAACGGAACCCGCTCTCAACATGAGCACCCGCGCCGTTACTATTGTAATCGCCAAACGCTGTTGCCCCATTACTCATCTTGCCATGGATGGTGTTGGCAAAACGGTCAACTTTCACCACCCCATCAACATAGGCACCGTTCTGATGCTCCCAACCGGCATAAGCCCCCAGGGTATAGCTATCGATATTACCTTTTCCGCCGCGATCAAAACCAATATCAGAATGAGAGTAACCAAAGAACAAGCCGCGAATTGTACTGCTTTCTTCACGGGAGAAACGGCTATCGATACCGAGCGTCAGGCCCGTCAATGTTTGCTCAAAACCAGCTCCCGCATCAGTGGTCACGTTGTTGCGGGTGTTAATTGCCGAACTCCACATCACCGTATCGTAACTAACGCCTTTTACGCTACCAAGACGCTCACGCACGGTGTCCAGTTCTGCATCAAATACCAGCGGTTGTGCGGCTGCCATGTTCAGCACATCAGTGGTTGAAGGGGTAATTTGCGCGCGATTCTCTGCGAGGCTCCAGCTATGGTTGCCATTATCCAGCAAGGTATATTCATACGTACCGATATCAACAACGCCTCCGGCATTGCCCAACGTAAATGCAGCATCACCGCCGCCCGTTGTTACCAGTGTAAGGCTATCTCCTGCTGCCGGGCTGGCACCGGTGTCCGTCACGAATATTTTGAAATCACCTGTTGCCTGACCGGTGACGTTGAGCTGATCGCTCTGATGATTGGCCATATCGGTACGCATATAAAAATTGCCGTTTCCCGACAGGGTATTGGTGGTCAACGTAATGAAATTTTCCGCACTTGCCGTCACAGATGAACGAGTCACTGGCTCAGCCATCATAATCACATTTGCGCCGGACATCGCAAGGTTGGCTAAGTTGAGGCGAGTGTTTTGGTTCGTCGTAGTGATATCGGCAATGATGGTCCATGCGCTATTTTCGAGCGAAACGTCCGCTTTGCTGGTATCCACGGCACCATGCGTTCTAAAAGAAGCGCCCTCAGAAACCACTACCTTACCCACCAACATAGCGGGTGCATAATTTATTTGCGGCTTCATGACCTCAAGAATGCCATCATTCCCTCTGACTGACACGTTAACCATTGTGCCAGCCCAGACATTAGCGCGGCCATTGTTGATTACCATATTTTCAGAGATGGCTTTTGAGGAATACGTGATACTTCCATTCTGGTCTGATCGACCGAGATCATATACCGCATTTGCCTGCACTTTCGTACCAGTATCCTTTCCCAGCGATTGCATAGTGGCATGCTCATCAAGGATAGTGTCAATGGCCTGCGTGTCCTCCATAACAATGAGCCCGGAACCATCATCCAGTTCATAATTTTTTGACACACCATCCTTTATACTAAATTGGCCTTTACTGTTTGTACCACTCACTTCCAGCGCATTCGTTGAGACAATTAATTTCCCGCCTGCTTTTTTATCAACGCCAGTTGCAGTCCCGCCATCCATAACCTCCAGTAAGCCGCCACTATCCACAGTAGTATTATAAGCGAAGTCATTTTCTTCAACTCGCAAACTTCCGCCGTTTTCCAACAACATATTATTAGCAATACCATTCTTGATATCGAACTGACCGAGACGGTTTGTTCCGAATACCTCCATGGCCCGCGTGGTTGTTTTAATAGCACCGCCTGTTTTCTGATCTACCGCAAGCGCAAATCCCCCCTCTTTAACCTCCAGTAGTCCTCCCTTTTCGATAGCGGCAAAAACGGCCCCCCCATCTTTTTCAACGATTAAGCGCCCGCCTTTAATCGTGGTATCATTCGCTGGGCCATAAACCTGTAGCACACCATTATTGAGGGTAGTCTGGTTTGCCGCGCCACCCATTTGAACAATTTGATAACCATCATTTAATACTGAGTATTCTGCGGTACCATTCATTTCAATGTATTGATACCCTCCGTTAATTTCAGTATTACTACTTACACCAAATTCTTTTATATGCTGTTCTCCGCCAGGATTGATTTTCGTATTATTGGCGGTCCCATAAACCAGCTGGATATCTTTTTCCAGGATAACACCATCAACTGTCTCACCATACTCAACTGTTGATGCCAATGCTATGGGTGAATATAACGCTGTAGCCACCAGAACAGATATTGCGGAACGACAAAGAGAAACAGAACCAGATTGATGCATTGAGCTTTCATCCTATGAAATTAATTGCAGTTAAAAGCATTGGGTACAGAAAATACCCATAGCTCCATACCCGGAGTCAGTTTTTAAAAACTGTTTAAAGAAATGCACAAGTATTGTGATTGATTTTTTAGTTGTTTTTCTTGATGAGAAGCTGATGCAAAATTCCGTCTTTATAATAAAAATGATGCCAAAGCGAACGACAAGGTTGTAGTTTTCACTACATGTCCATACATAAAATGGGGTAACATTCACGCGCCTGGTAGCGTTACCAACGCTACGCTCAAACATAATGATTCTAATAAAACCTCAGGAGACTACTATGCCTGAAGCAACGCCTTTTCAGGTGATGATTGTGGATGATCATCCACTTATGCGACGCGGTGTTCGTCAGTTACTGGAGCTTGATCCTGGCTTTGAAGTGGTCGCCGAAGCGGGCGAAGGCGCGAGCGCGATCGATCTGGCGAATAGACTGGATATCGACGTGATCTTGCTGGATCTCAATATGAAAGGTATGAGTGGCCTGGATACCCTCAATGCCTTGCGCAGGGATGGCGTTACCGCGCAAATTATTATCCTGACCGTATCCGATGCCTCCAGCGATGTCTTTGCGCTGATAGACGCAGGCGCAGACGGTTATCTGTTGAAAGACAGCGACCCGGAAGTATTGCTGGAAGCGATTCGTACCGGAGCGAAAGGCAGCAAAGTCTTTAGCGAACGCGTCAATCAGTACTTACGTGAACGTGAAATGTTTGGCGCGGAAGAAGATCCCTTCAGCGTGCTGACGGAGCGCGAGCTGGATGTTCTGCACGAGCTGGCACAGGGGCTGTCAAATAAACAGATTGCATCGGTGTTGAATATTTCCGAGCAGACAGTAAAAGTACATATTCGCAATCTGCTGCGTAAACTCAATGTCCGCTCACGCGTGGCGGCCACCATTCTGTTCCTGCAACAACGCGGGGCACAATAAAAATAGCCCGATGGATTTATCATCGGGCTGAGATTTATGACAAACGCAAAACTGCCTGATGCGCTACGCTTATCAGGCCTACGTGGATCGATCAATTTATTGAATTTACACAATTTTGTAGGCCGGATAAGGCGTTCACGCCGCATCCGGCATAAACTAAGCGCACTTTGTCATCAGTCTAGCCCGATGGCATCACCATCGGGCCTCTTTTTATTTACTCTCCTGCGGCGACAAATGTTGCATCGCCTGCGCGATACTACGTTCAATCACCGCACGGCGAGTATCGTTGGCAGGTAAGAGTTTCAACATCATCTCCCACGCGGCAACGGCTTCGCCAAATCGCTGCTGCTCAAAGGCATTAAACGCATACATGCTTAGCACACGGATATTGCTATGGTCCGTTCTCACCAGCTGACGTAGCAGTTCACCGCCGAGGCGGTTGTCGTTGGGATCAGATGAACGAGTCAACGCTTCAGCGTATCCCAGTGCGGCATCGCTGTTCTTCGGATCGAGGCGATACGCAGTAGCGTATGCATCGGTGGCGATACTGGCGTTACCCAGCGCCATGCCAACGCGGCCCAACATAATCCAGCCTTCTATATCTCCCGGATTTTTTTGCAGTTGAGTACGCATCCCCAGCGCAAGGCGCGACATCTCTTCTTCGTTGAGCGGATCGGCTTTCGGGTCCAGCGCCCTGTCCAGCAACGCCGGAGCCTGTGCCGTGGCCTGCTGCCAGATTTTCACCTGCTGATAATTGCCAGTCTGGTAGTAGCTGACGCCAGCCACAATTAACGCCACCACAATACCCGGCAGATAAACAACATATCCGGCACGCTTACCTTCCGGCACGCTTTGTTCAGGAAACGCTTCCGGCACCACGCGTACCCGACGCCGCGAGCGGGCGTATATGACCCAACCGCCAATGCCAATAGCCACTACTGGCAGCACCCACAGCAGCACGGTCAGCGGCGTTAACGGCGGATCGTAAGTGACGAAGTTGCCGTAACGCGCCACCATATAATCGACAATCTCTTTTTTACTTTTACCTTCCTGCATCAGTTCATACACTTTCTGACGCAGGTCGGTGGCAATCATCGAGTTGGAATCGGCAATGCTGTTGTTCTGGCATTTCGGGCAGCGCAGTTCTTCAGTGAGCTGACGGAACTGTTGTTCCTGTGCTTCATCTTTAAACTGCAACACGTCGATGGTCGCCAGCGCTGAGCCGGAGATCATCAGCATCAGCACGCCCAATAAAAACCTCATTGTGCGGCCTCCTTACTGTATTTCTCCCACAGCGGCTTGATCTCTTCTTCCCAGACGCGAGGATTGAGATCGCCCGCATGGCGATAGCGAATGATACCGTTGCCGTCAATAAGGAAGGTTTCTGGCGCGCCATAGACACCGAGATCCAGCCCTAACATGCCGTCGCCATCAAACAGGCTTAGCGCGTAAGGATTGCCCAGCTCTTTCAGCCAGCTGATTGCCTTCTGGCGATCGTCTTTATAGTTCATGCCGACCACGCGAATGCCCTGCGCTGAAAGCTGATTCAGATATTGATGTTCCGCACGGCAGGTCGGACACCAAGTCGCCCAGACGTTAAGCAGTACTGGTTTGCCCTGAGTCAGCACATCCGCCTGATAAAACTGCCCCGGATTGTCCAGTGATTCGAGACGAAACTTCGGCACAGGCTTGCCAATGAGCGCCGATTCCAGATTGGTCGGATCATCCCCTTCGGCATTACGCGCCAGCTGCCACAGCAGCGCCGCGGCAATCGCCAGGAAGATAATCAACGGAATTAACAATACTTTGCGCTTCATACGGCCTCCGGCGCAGTTTTTTGCGGACTCACGCGCTTACGATAGCGAGGATCAAACAGACACAGCAGTCCGCCCAACGCCATCATCAGCCCGCCCGCCCAAATCCAGCGAACAAATGGTTTGTAGTAAAGACGCACGGCCCACGCGCCGTTTTCCAGCTCTTCACCGAGCGCGGCGTACAGGTCACGCGTGATGCCGCCGTCAATTGCCGCTTCGGTCATCATCGACCCGGCAGTGTTGTAATAACGTTTTTCCGCATACAGCACCGTTTCCGGTTTACCCTCTCGCGTTACGCCAATAGTCGCCACACCGCCGCGCCAGTTCGGGCCAGTCACCTCTTTGACATCACGGAAGGTGAAGCGATATTCATGAATATCGACGCTATCGCCGGACTTCATGCGCACATCACGCTCAACGCTATAATTCTGGCTAAAGGCAATGCCAACAATTGTCACTGCCAGCCCCAGGTGAGCCGCCACCATCCCCCAATAACTGAAGGTGGTTTTCGTGCCGCGTGAAATACGCAGCGCAGCTTCCGCAGTTGCCAGCACCGCAATCCAGCAGGCCATTGCCAGGCCGAGCACCGTCATCGCCACAACTTTGCTTTCGAACAGCCACGGCAACAGCAGAGACAGCACCAGCGTAGAGATGAAGGCGATAATCAATAAATTGCGGATTTTACGTGGGCGATCGCGCCCCCAGCGCACCAGAGGACCGACACCAAGCAGTAGCGCAAACGGCACCATCAGCCAGGTAAACATGGTGTTGAAGAACGGTTCGCCAATCGAAATACTGCCCAGTCCAAGTTGCTTGTGCACCAGCGGCAGCAGCGTCCCCAGCAACACCACCAGCATCGCGGCGACCAGCAAAACGTTGTTCGCTAACAGCAAAGATTCCCGCGACCACAGCGCATTGTTTACGCGTGAGCGAACTTTGTGTCCACGCGCGGCAAACAGCAGCAGCGAACCGCCAATCACCAGCACCATAAAGGCGAGGATAAACATACCGCGCGCCGGATCAGACGCAAACGCGTGTACCGATACCAGCACGCCGGAACGCACGAGGAAAGTCCCCAACAGACACAACGAGAAGGCACTGATTGCCAGCAGTAATGTCCACGCTTTGAAGCTGGCGCGTTGTTCAGTGACCGCCAGTGAGTGCATCAGTGCAGTCCCCACCAGCCACGGCATAAACGAGGCGTTTTCTACCGGATCCCAGAACCACCAGCCACCCCAGCCGAGTTCGTAATAGGCCCATGCGGAACCGAGCACAATGCCGAGCGTTAGGAAAATCCACGCCGCCAGCGTCCACGGGCGAGTAAAACGCGCATAAGTGCTGTCCAGACGCCCGCTCAGCAAAGAAGCAATGGCAAAAGCAAACGCCACCGAGAAACCCACGTACCCCATATAAAGCAGAGGCGGATGGAAGATCAGCCCCGGATCCTGTAACAGCGGGTTAAGATCGCGCCCTTCAATCGGGAAGTTCGGCAGCGTGCGTGAGAACGGGTTAGAGGTAAAGAGAATGAACAGCAAAAAGCCGACGCTGACCATCCCCATTATCGCCAGTACACGGGCCACAATATCCAGCGGAATACGCTGACTAAAAATCGCCACCGCAAAGGTCCAGCCGCTCATCAGCAGCACCCACAGCAGAAGCGAACCTTCATGCGCGCCCCAAGTAGCCGCCACGCGATACCACACCGGAAGCTGGGTATTGGAGTTGCTGGCAACATAGGTGACGGTAAAGTCGTTGACCACGAAAGCATTGACCAGCACCAGAAATGCGCCAGCCACAGACATAAACAGCAGCCAGGCAAACAAGCGGGAAGACGCCATCATGCGCGCATCTCCGCGCGCCACGCCCCATAGCGGATACACGGACAGCAGCAGCGCAATCCCTAACGCCAAGCACAGCAGCCCGTTTCCAATTTCCGGCATCATGATGCTGGGTCCTTATAAACACTCGCCGGGCGACGGTGGTTAGCTTCCATCGCTTTCTCAACTTCTGGCGGCGTGTAGTTTTCGTCGTGTTTCGCCAGCACTTCTTTCGCGAGGATATGATTGCCTTTTTCCAGCTCGCCCTGCACCACAACGCCCTGCCCTTCACGGAACAGATCCGGCAAAATGCCTTCGTAAGAGACATCCACTGAGCCTTCAGCATCGTAAATGGTGAAGGTCACTTTCAGCGAATTGGGATCGCGCTGCACGCTACCCGGCATCACCATCCCGCCAACGCGCAGACGCTGACCGACTTCCGGCATCTGCTGAGTTTCACGCTTGCCGTAGAGAATTTCCCCCGGCGTATAAAAGAGATCGATATTCGAGCGCAGCGCATATAGCACCAGACCGATAGTCAGCGCTAGCCCTGCCAACACGGCACAGGCAATCCACAAGCGGTTTTTACGGCGAATATTCATGCAGCCTCCTGCTGTTGCGCAGCACGTAAACGCGCCTCACGCGCCCGCTGTTGCGCCACACCACGCAGAATTGCGCGATGTTGCATCACCGAGTGCACGACCAAAACCACCAGCGGAATAACGGTCATCACCACCGCCAGCCAGACAAAAAAGGCGTAACCGCCCATTGCGAAAAATTCATTCCAGGAAGCAAATGCAGGGGTCATTTACGGCCTCTTTTCAGTATCAGTTCACTCACCCACGGACGGCGTTTTTCCATCAGCAAAATCAAATTACGCATCCGCATCAGCGTCAGCGTGGCAGACAGGAGCAGGAAGCCAAAAATCGACCAGCGCAGCGGCGAACGCATCGCCGGATCGATACTTTGCTGCATCCGCGTTGATCCCTGATGCAGGGTGTTCCACCACTCCACGGAGTAATGAATAATCGGCAGATTCACCACGCCAATCAGCACCATGATACCTGCCGCACGGCCCGCCAGACGGCGGTCGTCGAAGGCGTGCCACAGGGCAATCACACCCACATACAAAAACAGCAGCACCAGTTCAGAAGTCAGACGTGCATCCCATACCCACCAGGTGCCCCACATCGGTTTTCCCCATGCAGAGCCGGTAACCAGGGCAATAAAGGTAAACACGGCACCAATGGGGGCCATCGCCGCCACCGCCAGGTTGGCCATTTTCATCTGCCAGACAAGGCCAATAAACGCCGCCACCGCCATTGATGCATAAATGCCCATCGACCAGATCGCCGCAGGCACATGCAGGTAGATAATGCGGTAGCTATTTCCCTGCTGATAATCAGCCGGAGCAAAGCCGAATCCCCAGATCCAGCCGACGGTAAGCACGACCACACTGGCAATTGCCAGCCACGGTATAAACCAGCCACAGATTTGATACAGCCGTGGTGGGATCGCCAGTTGATGCAGTGTTTTCCACATAGTTTCGATACCAGACTCGAACAAAAATCAGTAATCCAGCGTTATTGAATGCTGATTCGTAACGCTGCCGCCGTCGCAAAAGGACTTAATGTCGCGGTGCCTGCCAGCAACGCGCCTAAAATTGCCAGATACCCATCAACGGGCAAATGCATAGAAGCCGCGTCCATCGCGGCGGTGGCAAAGATGAGTAATGGGATAGTCAGCGGTAACACCAGTATGCTGAGCAGCACACCACCGCGCTTAAGTCCCACTGTCAGCGCCACGCCCGGTGCACCGAGAAAGCCAAGCGTAGGCGTTCCCAGCAGCAGCGTCAGCGCCATCACTTGCCAGCCATAAACATCCATTCCCAGTAGCATTGCTACCAGTGGCGAAAGGATGAGTAACGGCAGACCGGTTACCATCCAGTGCGCCATCACCTTCGCCAGCACAACGGCGGGCAAGGGTAACGGCAACAACATCAATTGTTCAAGACTGCCGTCCTGCAAATCGTCACGGAACAGTCGTTCCAGCGCCAGCAAGGATGAAAGCAGCGCAGCAACCCAGATAATGCCCGGTGCAATACGCGCCAGCAGTTGCGGCTCCGGACCGATACTGAGCGGAAAAAGGGTAATTACAATCAGGAAGAACCACAGCGGGTTGGCGATTTCGGCGCTATGGCGAAACGCTACGCGCAGTTCAAGACGGAAAATACGCCAGAACATCATGCGGCCCTCGTTTGCGTCAGTGAAATGCGGCGAATTTTACTTTCAGCAACGTTGAGCGGCTGGTGGGTAGTCAGAATCACAATCCCCCCCTGCTCCGTATGCTGCGCCATACGCTGGGTCAGACGATCGACGCCGTTAACGTCAATCGCGGTAAAAGGCTCGTCGAGGATCCATAATGTGGCACGGGTCAACCACAGACGCGCTAAAGCGACGCGGCGTTGTTGCCCGGCAGAAAGTTGATTTACCGGAATATCTTCGAATCCGGCAAGCCCGGCCTGCGCCAAGGCTTCCAGACATTGTGCGGCATCGCCATCGCGATGATAAAAGTGCAGATTTTCTAACGCCGTCAGCCGGGTTTTGATCCCCGGCTGATGGCCTATCCATAACAGGGTTTGATGGTAGCTGTCGCGTACCTGATGCAAGGGCTGCCCTTGCCAGAGAACCTCGCCAGCGTCAGGGCGAGACAACCCCGTCAGCAAACGGAGAAGCGTTGTCTTCCCCGCGCCGTTGCTACCGGTGATTTGTACCCACTCTCCTGCGTTCAGCGTAAATGACAAGCCACTAAATAAGGTTCGTTCATCCCGCTCACAAAGTAACTCTCTGGCTTCAAGCATACCCACGCAATAACCCTGTTAAAAACCTGGCTCGACTTCACGCATATCGGGCAGCTTGTGCGCGATCCCTTTATGGCAATCAATACAGGTTTGCCCATCTTTCACCGCCTGGTCATGCATCTTCGCGGCAACCGATTTCTGGGCGGTTGTATCCATATACTCGAAGTTGTGACAGTTACGGCACTCCTGCGAGTTATTGTCCTTCATGCGCCGCCACTCATTCTGTGCCATCGTCAGACGATGAGCTTCAAATTTCTGCGGCGTGTCAATAACGCCAAAAATTTTACCATACAGCTCTTTACTTGCTTTGAGCTTGCGTATCATCTTCGGCACAAACTCGTGCGGAACGTGACAATCCGGACAGGTCGCACGGACGCCGCTACGGTTGTTGTAGTGCACGGAATCCATGTATTCCTGATACACCGTGTTGCGCATTTCGTGGCAGCTAATGCAGAACTCTTCGGTATTGGCTTTTTCCATCCCGGTGTTAAAGCCCCCCCAGAAGACGATGCCGCCAACAAAACCGATCAACAGCAGCGTCCCCAGCGCCAGATGGCTGGGGGTACGCCACCATTTCCACAGGCGCTTAATCAGACCAGGCTTACGGTCAGAATTTCCCATAATAACCTCTTATTTCCCGTAACCTTTTGATGGGGTAAAGGTATTCCCCACGATTGGCGCGGTATCGGCCTGCGGTACGTGACATTGCAGACAGAAATAACGACGCGGAGCCACTTCCGCGCCCACTTTGCCGTCGCTGTCCATAAAGTGAGTAGGACTGATACGCGGCGCGCCAGTGGTGCGATAGCTTTCGACACCGTGGCACTGCAAGCAGCGATTGGTATTGGTCGTTACCTGATAACCTTCAACGCTATGCGGGATCATTGGCGGCTGATTCACATAGTTCAGCGGCATCCGATCCTGCTCTTTTGGCATCCGAATGGCCCCTTCCTGCGTCCCGGATACTTCCGGCGACTGGCTAAAATCGACGCCATTAGCCGCCCAAACCGCGCCGCTTACCACCAGGGCCAGCATCGCCGTCCATTGACACAGCGCTTTCTTCAGGTCATGGCTTTTCATGATTTCGCTCCCGAACTCCATCGTGTAGTTATTGTAAATACATCCTCAGAACAGACATCCACGCAGCGACCGCACGTCATGCAATCGCGGCTGGTGACCTGCACCGGGCTTTGTTCATCCAGCACCGGGGCACGTAGCACATGCGGTTCCGGGCAAACATGAAAACAATCCATACAGCGGTTACATTTCTGCCGATCGCTGGCCGCAACGGTAATCACACCTTTGCTACCCAGCACGCCATACAGCGCGCCAACCGGACAAATGTGCCCGCACCAGCCGTGTTCAACGACCAGTAGATCAAATAAAAACAGCGCGAGAATAAGCAGCGCGCCGCTGCCGAAGCCCATTACCAGGCTACGCCCCATCAGAGAAACGGGGTTGATCCATTCCCAAATGAGCGTGCCAGTTAAGGCTGATCCCACCAGAATGACCACCAACAGCACGTAGCGAATGTGGCGAGGGATCGTCGCAGACTGATTGAGGTCAAAGCGCCTGCGTAACCAGTTCGCTAAGTCGGTAATCGGGTTCAGCGGGCAGACCCAGCTGCAAAATAATCGCTTTCCCGCCAGGGCGTAGAGCACGGTGATAATCACCGCACCGGTCAACGCCACCGTAGCAGGCAGATGACCACTGGCAAGACTTTGCAGCGTCATCAGCGGATCGGTCAGCGGAACGGTGTCGAATAACAGGCTACTGCTGTAGTTGCCGTGCAAGATCCACACACCAAACCATGGACCGCTCAAAAACATCCCCAGCACGAAGAACTGACAAAGGCGACGTAACACCAGCCAACGGTGACTGCGCCACCAGCCTTTTTTCTCCAGCGCCTCGCGCCCGGCGTCACGTTTACGATTTGCCATTGTTCCCCTCCAGCCAGCCGAAGCGGTAATGGTGACCTAACTCCCCTTTCGCCAGTGACAGCGGTAACACCTTGATTGCCGGTTGTTCCAGCACGCATACTTTTTCGCACTTACCGCAACCGGTACAGGCGTCGCTGTGAACCGTCGGCAGAAAGCGGGCGTGCTTACCGGTACGCGTGTTGCGCTCCAGCTCCAAGGTGATGGCCTCATCAATTTTCGGGCATTCGCGATAACAAACATCGCAGCGCAGCCCCTGAAAGTTGAGACAGTTTTCCTGGTCCACCAGTACCGCCAGCCCCATCCGCGCGTCGTCGATCGATTCAATCTCACGATCCAGCGCACCGCTTGGGCACACTTTGGCGCACGGAATGTCCTCACACATTTCGCAAGGAATATCCCGTGCGACAAAATATGGCGTGCCCGCCGACAGACCAGAGGCCAGCGTCGCCAGTTTTAAGGTGTCGTAAGGGCAAGCCTGAACACACTGACCGCAACGCACACAGGCACTGGCAAAGGCGTTCTCGTTTATGGCTCCGGGCGGGCGCAACCGCACGCCAGATGCGCGTGCGGTTTGCTGTTGTAACCCCAGCGCCACACCCACGGCAGCCAGCCCGCCTGCTGTGCGAACGACATCGCGCAGAAAGCGGCGGCGACCATTTTGAGGTTTCGCTGACCGGGACATAATGGCTTACACCTTCTCCAGTTTGACCGCGCACTTCTTGAAGTCCGTCTCTTTCGAGAGCGGATCGGTCGCATCCAGCGTCAGTTTGTTAACCAGCTGTGCGGCGTCGAAGAACGGCATGTACACCAGGCCCTGTGGCGGACGGTTACGACCGCGCGTTTCAACAATCGAGATCACTTCGCCACGGCGAGAAACCACTTTCACTTTGTCGCCACGGCGCAGATCGCGCGCTTTCGCATCCAGCGGGTGAATAAACAAGACCGCTTCCGGGAAGGCGCGGTGCAGTTCCGGCACACGGCGAGTCATACTGCCGGTGTGCCAGTGCTCCAGAACGCGTCCGGTAGAGAGCCACAGGTCGTACTCTTCATCCGGTGCTTCCGCCGCCGGTTCGAACGGCAGTGCGAAGATCACCGCTTTGCCATCCGGTTTACCGTAGAACTTATAGCCTTCGCCCGCTTTCACGTACGGGTCGTTACCTTCGCTGTAACGCCACTGTGTTTCTTTACCATTCACCACCGGCCAGCGCAGACCGCGCGCTTTGTGGTAGTCATCGAACGGTGCCAGATCGTGACCGTGACCGCGACCAAACCATGCGTACTCTTCGAACAGCCCTTTTTGCAGATAGAAGCCCAGCTCGCGGGATTCATCGTTCAGCTGATCTTCCGCCAGTTCGGATACCGGGAATTTGCTCACTTCGGGGGTGGCATACAGAACTTCGTACAGCGTTTTGCCACGCAGTTCCGGTTTCTTCGCCAGCAGCTCTTCCGGCCATACTTCTTCAGTTTTGAAGCGGCGGGAGAACTGGACTAACTGCCAGAGATCCGATTTCGCTTCGCCTGGCGCCTGTACCTGCTGACGCCAGAACTGAGTACGGCGTTCGGCGTTACCGTAAGCGCCCTCTTTCTCTACCCACATTGCGGTCGGCAGGATCAAGTCGGCGGCCAGCGCACTGACTGTCGGATACGGATCGGAGACGATGATGAAGTTGCGCGGATCGCGCCAGCCCGGCATACGCTCTTCATTGATGTTCGGCCCGGCCTGCATGTTGTTGGTACACATGGTCCAGTAAACATTCAGCTTGCCGTCTTTCAGCGCACGGTCTTGTGCCACCGCATGAAGACCGATTTTCGCCGGAATGGTGCCGCTCGGGATATTCCACTTCTTCTCACAGATATCACGATGTTTCTCGTTAGTTACCACCATGTCCGCAGGCAGACGGTGAGCAAAGGTGCCCACTTCACGCGCAGTACCACACGCAGAAGGTTGCCCGGTCAGGGAGAACGGACCGCAACCCGGCTGGGAAATTTTGCCGGTCAGCAGGTGCAGGTTGTAGACCAGGTTGTTAGCCCACACACCACGGGTATGCTGGTTGAAGCCCATCGTCCAGTAGGAGATGACTTTCTTGTTCGGATCGGCATACAGCTGCGCCAGTTGTTCTAACTGGTCTTTCGGCACGCCGGTCATTTCAGCGGTTTTTTCCAGCGTATACTCAGCAACGAAGGCTTTGTAATCTTCAAAGCTCATCGGTTCGGAGGCGTCAGAACCCGGATTCTTCGCTGCTTTTTCCAGCGGATGGGTCGGACGTAAACCGTAGCCGATGTCCGTCGCCCCTTTGCGCAGGTTAACGTGCTTGCTGAAGAAGTCCTGATTTATCGCATTGTTTTGAATGATATAGTTGGCGATGTAGTTCAGGATCACCAGGTCAGATTGCGGCGTAAAGATGATGCCGTTATCCGCCAGCTCGAAGCTACGATGCTGGTAGGTAGAAAGCACCGCCACGGTGACGTTCTGGTTAGAGAGACGACTGTTAGTGATGCGTGACCAGAGGATCGGGTGCATCTCCGCCATGTTAGCGCCCCACAGCACAAACGCGTCAGCCTGCTCGATGTCGTCATAGCAGCCCATCGGCTCATCCATACCAAAGGTACGCATAAAGCCAACTACTGCCGACGCCATACAGTGACGTGCGTTCGGGTCGATGTTGTTCGAACGGAAGCCCGCTTTGAACAGCTTGGACGCGGCATAACCTTCCCAGATAGTCCACTGACCAGAACCGAACATACCGATCGATTCCGGCCCTTTTTCTTTCAGGGCGGTTTTGAATTTCTCTTCCATCACATCGAAGGCCTGATCCCAGGTGATTGGGGTAAATTCGCCTTCTTTGTCATATTTACCGTTTTTCATACGCAGCAGCGGCTGCGTCAAACGGTCTTTACCGTACATGATCTTGGGCAGGAAATAGCCCTTAATGCAGTTCAGGCCACGGTTAACCGGTGCGTCCGGGTCGCCCTGACAGGCCACCACACGCCCCTGCTGCGTTCCGACCAGAACGCCGCAACCAGTACCGCAGAAACGGCACGGCGCTTTATCCCATTTAATGGCTTCCTGCTGACCAACAACGGCGCGGGCAACGCCCGGCACGCTGAGACCGGCAGCCGCCGCAGCGGCCGCAACGGCGTTAGCTTTCATAAAGCTACGACGACTGAGTTTCATGGTGTTTCCTCACCTTGCTCTTCCTGCTGGTGATAAACCAGCGACACCGCCAGCACGCCCTCTACGTTGCGTACTGACTCAATGGTTTGGATCAGCGTTTCGCTGTCTTCTGCTTCCACCACCACAATCAACTGACCGCTCGGCGCGTCGCTGACAGCAACTTCACAGCCGGGAAAGGCGTTCAGTTGGGTGCTGATGTCTGAAATTCGTTCGCTTTTGGCCTGCACGACCAGGCTGCAAACTTGCCAGTTAGTGTGCATGGAGATACTCCGCAGTTATGGCTGATACCGGACAGCTGGCTGCACATGCTCCACATCCGTTGCAAAGTTGGCTATTAAGTTGCGCCTGGTAGATCCCGGAGAGCGTCGGGCGAAAGATAATTGCCATTGGCTCACAGCTATCCTGACAGCGGCGGCATTCAACTGACTGATACGCCAGGCACGCGTCCCCGATGGTGAACTGCAAATCCCAGGCCCTGGTGTGGCGCGGAGAAAATAGCGATTCGGGGCAAGCCTGCGCGCAGGCGTAACAGAAGCTGCACTCGTTATTTTTGAAATTAACGCTCGGATAGCCACCCGTGCCGCGTTGCAGAATGTTGTTTTCACAAGCATTAATACAGGCGTCGCAGCGGGTGCAATGGGTCAGAAAATGAGATTCATCACCGGACCAGGGCGGACGGATACCGTTACTGGCTTTGCGCCAGCAACCAGTGAGTATGCCCCGACGGGATGCATCAATCTTCACATTGACCTTCCATCATTAACGCGCTCTGAAAATTGAGAGCGACCAAATAGACCGCATAATTAATAAGCCATTTTTATAGCCGCTAAGATATTAAAGGATGTGTCAAAGATGCATACCCCGATCGGGGTAAAACCTGTAGCAGGATCAAAAGAGTGGCGGGAAGCGTGGCAAAAACGGGCTTTTGCTCACATTTCAAATGGTTATAAACATATTTATATAGCGATTAATTCACCAGAGATATTTCTGCTGGTTTGCTCCCTCATCAGAATTTAACACTAAAAGAGCAGGTAAAATTGTCTGAATGTTCTTTAAGTTATTCATAAAGCAAATTAATAAATCTGATGAATATGTTAACCTTCAGCGACATCATCGGTGAAAACCTATAAATGAAGAAGGAAAGCAAAAAAATGAAGACCATTCTACCTGAAGTATTGTTTGCCGCTTTCGCTACCACTTCCGCCTGGGCGGCAGAAAGCGTCCAGCCACTGGAAAAAATCGCGCCTTATCCACAAGCTGAAACAGGCATGAAGCGTCAGGTGATTCAGTTAACCCCGCAAGAAGATGAATCTACCCTGAAAGTAGAACTGTTAATCGGTCAGACGCTGGAAGTCGATTGCAATTTGCATCGTCTCGGCGGGAAGCTGGAAAGCAAAACGCTGGAAGGCTGGGGCTATGATTATTATGTCTTTGATAAAGTTAGCTCGCCGGTTTCCACGATGATGGCCTGCCCGGATGGCAAGAAAGAGAAGAAATTTGTCACCGCGTATCTGGGCGATGCTGGAATGCTGCGTTACAACAGCAAGCTGCCGATCGTGGTGTATACGCCAGACAATGTAGATGTGAAATACCGCGTCTGGAAGGCGGAAGAGAAAATTGACAACGCGGAAGTTCGCTAAACTGTTGTGAAGTACGGCACCCCGTTGGTTGGATAAGGCGGTTACGCCGCATCCAACATCTAACGCCCGAGCCGGTTGCCTGATGCGACGCTGGCGCGTCTTATCAGTATACGCCACATCATTACAACGCAATATCCGCCACTTCTTTTTGAACGGGTTGCGGTTTCAACTGCGGTTTCGGCGTACTATCTGCTGCTTGCGGTTTGTCGTATTTCAGCCCCAGCACTTCGCTGGTGTACTGCAACTCGCGTTCTGTTGCCGCTACATCACCGTTCAGCTTGCGTCCATAAGACGGAACGATCGCTTTCAACGTAGCCTGCCATTGCGGGCTGGAAACGCGATCGCCAAATACTTTTTCCAGTAGATTCAACATAATCGGCGCGGCGGTTGACGCCCCTGGCGATGCCCCCAGCAGCGCCGCAATGGTCCCTTGCTGGTCACTGACCACTTCGGTACCCAGACGCAGTACGCCACCTTTCTCGGCATCACGCTTGATAATCTGCACACGCTGCCCCGCTTGCCACAAACGCCAGTCCTCTTTTTTCGCTTGCGGATAGTACTCTTTCAACGCTTCAAAACGATCCTCTTCACTCAACATCACCTGACTCACCAGATATTTCACCAGATCGAAATTATCCAGCCCGACGTGCATCATCGGCATCACGTTAGAGGTGGTGGTGGAACTCATCAGATCCCACAATGAACCGTTTTTGAGGAATTTGGTTGAGAAGGTGGCAAATGGCCCAAACAGCACTACGCGTTTACCGTCCAGAACACGGGTATCGATATGCGGAACCGACATCGGTGGTGCGCCAACGGATGCTTTACCGTAAACTTTCGCCAGATGGCGATTAACCACGTCTGGATTTTCCGAAACAAGGAACTGTCCGCCCACCGGGAAACCGGCGTAGTCTTTCGCTTCCGGAATCCCCGATTCCTGTAACAGCTTCAGCGCCGCACCGCCCGCGCCGATAAAGACAAATTTGGCGCGGATGTTCTGTGCAGTGCCGTTTTTCAGATCGGCAACGGTAACGGTCCAGGTGTTATCGTCATTACGCTTTAGGGCGCGGACTTCGCTGCTGAGTTGCAGCGAGAAGTTAGATTTCTTCTGTAAGGAAGCAATTAACTGGCGGGTGATCTCACCATAGTTCACATCAGTGCCAATTTCTGTTGCGGATCGCGCCCTTCCATCACTAACGGTGCCCACTCTTTGATCTGCGCGTGATCTTCAGAGTAACGCATACCGCGAAACAGCGAGCTTTGTTGCAACGCGGCGTAACGGGCGCGCAGGAAATTAACGTTATCCTCGCCCCAGACAAAGCTCATATGCGGAACGGTATTGATAAATGAACGCGGAGTACGCAGCACGCCGCGCTCGACCTGGTGCGCCCAGAACTGGCGGGAAATCTGAAATGCTTCGTTAATGGCGACTGCTTTTTCAATACTGATGCTGCCATCGGCGTTTTGCGGGGTGTAGTTCAGTTCCATCAGTGCAGAATGCCCGGTTCCGGCGTTGTTCTAGCCGTTCGAACTCTCCTGCGCGCCCCCCTCCAGGCGCTCCACCATGGTCATCGACCATTCAGGCTCCAGCTCGCGTCAATAGGTCCCCAACGTGGCGCTCATAATGCCGCCGCCAATCAACAGTACATCAGTTTCCTGCTCCTCGGACGCTTTCGCTTTTGCCGCCATCGAAACGGCATTAAGCCCCACGGCCATCGAGAAGAGCATGGCAGTCACTTTTTTCATCTTGTTAATGCCTTACTTTTAGTCGCTTTATTGCAGGTGAGATTTGCGCGGCATCAACGGTAACACTTAAGTAACAACATTTAAATAATGTTTATAAATTATATTCTAATTTTAGAAACATTATAATTTCGTTGATTAATTATAGGGTTATTAGAAATGAAGGGATTTTTAGCATATTGACCTGACGGCAGCAGTCCGCCAGGTCAGCGTCGTAATATTATGCCGTCCGGGCAACGGCATCACGCGAAGCGGCATCGCGCTCTTCGCCCGTCAGCTCGCTAAGTTGCCCATTGCGCATTTCCAGCAGGCGGTCGGCGTGGATAAAGTAATGATCATCATGACTGATAGCGAAAATAGTTTTACCCATCTCCTGCATCAGCGGCAGCAACACCTGATAAAACTCACGACGGAAGTGTGGATCCTGATCCACCGCCCATTCATCCAGCAGGATAATATCGCGTTCTTCTGCCAGCGCCAGCAACAGCGCCACGCGTTTTTTCTGCCCTTTTGATAACTTCAGGTTAACAATACGCCCGTTGCTTAACTCAAGCTTATGAGCCATTTTCAGCTGCGCCAGCCACTTCTCAACCAGTTGCGGGTTAGCGGGTTGCCCCTCCGGCCCCAGCAGTTGATCAAACAGCCAGACATCGGTAAACACTGCCGAAAACAGTTTGCGATAATCTTCCGGTTGTTCGCCGCTGACAGGTTTGCCATCCAGCAAGATTTCGCCGCTTTGTGGCTGATACAAGCCCGTCAACAACATCGCCAGCGTCGATTTTCCGCTACCGTTACCGCCAATCAGAAACAGCAGCTCGCCACGTTTGATGGTGAGATTAATCGGACCAACGGAAAACGCGTTATCCTGATAAGCAAACGTCACGTTACGCAGCTCCAGCGTTTGCCAGTTGGGAAACGCCTGCGGGCGCGGAAACTCAGCTTTGAAAGGCGCGAGCGCGAATTTGTTCAGCTTGTTAAACGCCACCTGCGCCGTCAGCAGCGTCGGCAATGCGCCAACCGCCGAAAGCAGCGGCGTACGCAGGAATAACAGCGTCAACGAATAGGTCGCAGCAACGTTGGTATCAGCCCAACCGAGACTGTTCGCCATCCAGAACACCAGGCCGATAGCGCCCAGCATCATGATGTTTGACCAGTTCACGGCACTAAGATGGAAGGTGTCTGCGCGAATAATATGATGGCGATACTCTTGCGCATCGGGGATGTAGAGGTTGTTAAACACATACTCGGCGCGTTCCCGGTTCAGAGTCAGCTCTTTGCGCCCTTCAAGTACAGTTTGAAAATCCGTGTACAGCTTGTCTTCGGTTTCACGTAGGGTCGCCATATGTTTGTACACCCGCGCCACCAGCACAAAACCGCCCCAGATGGTGATCGCCATCCAGATAGCCGTTACCAGCAACATTTTGCCCGACAGCATCCACAGATACGCCGATGAACCGATAGTGAGAATGATCCCCTGCCCCAGTTCCGGCAGACGCACAAAAGCAATGGTGATATTGCGCACATCGCTGGTTAATCCCGCCAGCAACGAGGCGCTACCGAGTTGTTCAATGCGCTCGACGTGGGTATCCAGAATCCGCTTGATAAATTCACTACGCAGTCGGTAAACGAAGTGATGCCCCAAAGTGGTGAGCGCCAGTTGCGATCCGAGAGTGACTGCCATCAACAGCAGCAATAATCCCAGAAACTCCGGTAACACCAGCAGACTGGTATCCGCCGTTTCGATAAGGCGCTGATTGATAAAAGCAATTAAGCCAATGCCTAATGCCGCACTGGCGAGGCTTAGCGCCATCACACTGATAAATGGCCAGCGATACTGCCGCCAGACAAGTACAAGAAGTTCCATGCAGAAAACCCGGACAATGAATTACAGCCCGCAGTTTAAACATCTTCGCGCGCACAGCAATAATAATTCTTATTTTTATTCTTTTTTACCTGCCTGACGGAATGTCAGGTTGTAGCGGCAGTCGGTGGTGAGTGGATGAAACCCCGCTTTCAACGGTTGAATACCGTGATAAAACAGCCGCGATTCACCGCCCCATACCACCACATCGCCATGTTCCAACAACAAACGTTTGAGCGGATCATTACGTTTCAGGCCACCAAATTGAAAAATCGCGGGTAAGCCCAGAGAAACAGAAACAATTGGCGCGCGCAGATCCGGTTCGTCTTTATCCTGATGCAGCGACAGTTTCGCGCCAGGAGCGTAGCGGTTGATAAGACAAGCATCTGGCTGGAAATCTGGATAGCCCGCCGCCGTAGCCGCACGTTGACATAAATCATGAAAGCTTTGTGGCATAGCGGGCCACGGTTTATTTGTTTGCGGATCAATGGGCGAATAGAGATAACCTTGCCGATGGGTCGTCCAGCCCAGATGCCCACAGTTGGTCATCGCCACCGACATGGTATATCCGCCTGGAGCGACCATCTGGCGAAACGGCGACTGGCTGGCAACGTCATTAATATCGCGGATTAGTTGCTCCGCAGCATTAAAAGCAAAACGCCGTAAAATTACCGCACCAGCCGCCAGTGGCTCTTGCCACGGTTCAGCATCGGCAAACAGATCCAACATTACCTCTCCTCATTTTCAGCTTCGCGGCGCAGCAGTTGCGCTTTACGCGACACGCCCCAGCGGTAACCGGAAAGTGTGCCATCACCACGGACCACCCGATGACAGGGTATTACGATAGCCAGCTTGTTGGCGGCACAGGCGCTGGCAACGGCCCGTACCGCTTTCGGTTTGCCGATGGCGTTAGCCAGTTGCTGATAACTGACGGTTTCACCACAAGGTATCGTGCGCAGTGCCTGCCAGACTTGTTGCTGAAAAGCAGTGCCGCGAATATCCAGCGGTAACGTCAGCGGCGTATCGCGTTGATTGAGGCTGGCGATCACTTCACGCACATGTTGCTGAAACGTCAGATCGGCAGGCGCGTTGTCGGCAGCGGGAAACATCTGCTGCAACTCGCTGATTAATGTCGCGTCATCATCGCCCAGCAATATCGCGCAAATCCCCCGCTCGCTTTCTGCCACCAGGCAACGACCCAGCTCACAATCAGCCAGCGCGTAACGCACCGCCAGATTTTCGCCACCGTGACGGAATTGTTTAGCCGTCATGCCCAGCGTTTCATCGGCTTTGCGGTAGTAACTGCTGCTGTCGGGGAATCCGGCGTTAAGAATAGACGTCGTCACGCTCTCCCCTTTCGCCAGCGATTCGCGCAAACGGCGAGCGCGCCAGGCCTGTTGCCAGGCTTTAGGCGTCATTCCGGTAGTAGCTTTAAACAACCGATGTAGATGAAATGGACTCATCGCCACCTGGTCGGCTAAGGCTTCCAGCGTTACAGGCGTTTCCTGTTCCAGCAGTCGACACGCGTGGGTGATTTTATCCAACCGATGTTGCCGGGGATTGGCTTTGTCTGGCTGACAACGTTTGCAGGGGCGAAATCCGGCGGCGAGTGCCTCGCTGGCATTTGCGTAGAAGGAGACATTTTCCCGCAAGGCATGTCTGGCGCGGCAAGAAGGACGGCAAAAGATACCCGTGGTGCGCACGGCGAAAACGAATTCGCCGTCGGCATTCGGGTCGCGGGCTAAGACAGATTGCCAGCGTTGATCGTCAGTTAAGCATGTGGCGTTTTTCATAATCAGCTCCCTGGTTAAGGATAGCCTTTAGTCTGCCCGGTCACCATCACGCAAAAACCAACAATCTTGCGCTTTAATTTTTTTCGCTGACAAGGAAGCTTTTAAACTGTGGTGACATCCAGGTTTTAAAGCTATCGCCTTCTTTGGTGATCATATAAACCGCCAGCCCTTCCCGGCGAACAACCTCTTTGGCTTTCTCCGGCCCGAGTACCATCAAGCCAGTATCCCAGGCATCGGCTTCCAGCGCCGTCGGAGCAATCACCGTCACGGATACCAGATTGTGTTCGATGGGACGCCCGGTTTGCGGATCGATAACATGGGAAAGACGTTTGCCGTCCAGTTCGTAATAGTTACGGTAGCTGCCAGAGGTGCTAATCCCATGACCGTTGATATCCACCACAGCCTGAACCGCGTTTTCTTTATCGGTTGGTTTTTGAATCGCTACCCGCCACGGCTGGCCTTCACCGTTCATACCACGGCTGTTCAGCGCGCCGCCCACCGACACCAGATAGCGGGAAATCCCTTCCTGCTCCATCAAGCGTGCCAGGTGATCCGCCGCATAACCTTCACCGACGGTGGAGAGATCGACATATAAATCCGGCAGGTCTTTTTGCAGATATTGCTGATGCGACTGATTGATGACCGTCAGGTGCTGTAAGCCGGTTTTGGCTTTCATCGCATCGATCTGTTCCTGGCTCGGAATTTGAACCGGCTGTTGTTCCGGGCCAAAGCCCCACAGATTCACCAGCGGCCCGACGGTAATATCCATCGCACCATCGGTCCTTGCCCCAATGCGCAGCGAGGTGGTGACGATATCGGCCATCGCTTCACTTACCGGCCACGGCGACAAACTTTGCGAGTCGTTAAAGCGCATCAGCGCGGAATCTTTTTTATAGGTCGAAAGCAGCTGATCGTCGGCGTCCAGCTGGGTCTGAATCTTTTCTTTAAGTTCGGCACTGCGTTTGGCATCAATGCCCGGGATGCTGGCACGCCAGAAGGTACCCATGGTTTTGCCTTCAAGAACGGTAACTTCAGTAGCGTGGGTTTTGGCGGGTTGTGGTTTTTGATCGCAACCAACAAAGAAGAGCGCGGCAACCAGCAGTGCCACGCGGGTAAAGCTTATTTCCATACGTGATTATCCTCATGCGAACGGTCGCAAGAGTACACCAAAAAACTGTGTTTGTACGCTGAAAACAATGAAAAAAGGGCCCGCAGGCCCTTTGTTCGATATCCATCGAGATTAGAACTGGTAAACCAGACCCAGAGCTACGATGTTATCAGTGTTGATGCCAGCGTCACGAGTGAACTGGTTGTCGTCCAGCAGGTTGATTTTGTAGTCAACGTAGGTGGACATGTTTTTGTTGAAGTAGTAGGTCGCACCAACATCAACATATTTCAGGATATCTTCGTCGTCGTAGTTACGACCATTGATGACACCCAGGTTTTTACCTTTAGACTGCAGGTAAGCCAGGGACGGACGCAGACCGAAGTCGAACTGGTACTGAGCAACAGCTTCGAAGTTCTGTGCTTTGTTCGCCCAACCCAAGTTGCCTACGCGAGTTGCGTTGTAGGTCTGGGTGTACTGAGCAGCTAGGTAGATGTTGTTCGCGTCGTATTTCAGACCACCGGTGTAGGTTTCAGCGCGGTCGCCATTACCGATGTAACGCTCATCATAACGGTTCAGACCGAAGTTCTGGTCATCAGTACGTTTGGAGCTGGAAACTGCAGCACCGATACCGAAGCCTTCGTAATCATAAGTAATAGAACCGCCAACGCCGTCACCGTTCTGACGCAGAGCTTCACGACCGTTGTTGGTCATGCCTTCACCTTCCGGGCTACCGTTTTTGCCCTGATACTGAACAGCGAAGTTCAGACCGTCAACCAGACCAAAGAAGTCGGTGCTACGGTAGGTTGCGAAGCCGTTACCACGCTGCTGCATGAAGTTGTCAGAACCGTAAGTGTCACCACCGAATTCTGGCAGTACGTCGGTCCAGGAAGTTACGTCGTAAACTACGCCGTAGTTACGACCGTAGTCGAAAGAACCTACATCCTGGAATTTCAGACCTGCGAATGCCACACGGGTCCAGGAGTTGTTTTCGTTTTCAGCGCTGTTGCCCTGGATCTGATATTCCCACTGGCCGTAACCGGTCAGCTGGTCAGTAACCTGAGTTTCACCTTTGAAGCCAAGACGCATGTAGGTCTGGTCGCCATCTACAGACTTGTCGTCAGAGAAATAGTGCAGGCCGTCTACTTTACCGTACAGATCTAATTTGTTGCCGTCTTTGTTGTAAACTTCAGCAGCGTTTGCTGCGCCTGCTACCAGCAGAGCTGGGACCAGGAGGGACAGTACTTTAACTTTCATGTTATTAACCCTCTGTTATATGCCTTTATTTGCTTTTTTATGCCACTGCATACTGATTAACCCTCATTAATCAGTCGGCAAGTCCATTCTCCCCAAAAATGCAGAATAATCCAACACGAATATGATACTAAAACTTTTAAGATGTTTCATTTATCGCTATAGACGTTTCAAAATGTAAATACAAGGGAACTTTTTAAGATTATTGCGGAATGGCGAAATAAGCACCTAACATCAAGCAATAATAATTCAAGGTTAAAATCAATAACTTATTCTTAAGTATTTGACAGCACTGAATGTCAAAACAAAACCTTCACTCGCAACTAGAATAACTCCCGCTATCATCATTAACTTTATTTATTACCGTCATTCATTTCTGAATGTCTGTTTACCCCTATTTCAACCGGATGCCTCGCATTCGGTTTTTTTACCCTTCTTTACACACTTTTCATTATTCTGTGCTACCACAGAAAAACTATAACGCTTGTTAACTATTTCACAAATAATTAACATCAGCATAATTTCCAGCAATCTTTGTTTATTTGCAATTAATTTCGTTGGGCTTTTTGTAGGTTATTTGTACAGCAAAATGGCGCTTGTACATCTATTTCCCCCCATACAGGATGATAAATATCACGGGAGAATAGAGAATCATCAATCAGGTAAGAGTCTGGAATTTCACACTGTACCCTTTATACTGCCCTATCACTTCGCGAAGTTTTAACAGGTCATAAACACGAATGCGTCAGAAAGAGACAACGGCCACGACCCGCTTTTCACTCCTACCGGGGAGCATTACCCGCTTCTTTTTACTGTTGATCATTGTGTTACTGGTGACGATGGGGGTAATGGTACAAAGTGCCGTTAACGCTTGGCTGAAAGATAAAAGTTACCAGATTGTCGACATTACCCACGCAATCCAAAAGCGCGTCGATACCTGGCGTTACGTGACCAGGCAGATCTACGACAACATTGCCGCGACGACCTCCCCCTCCTCCGGCGAAGGTTTACAAGAGACGCGCCTGAAACAGGATGTCTACTATCTGGAGAAACCACGCCGCAAAACGGAAGCGTTAATCTTTGGCTCTCACGACAACTCAACGCTTGAGATGACTCAGCGGATGTCCACTTATCTGGATACATTGTGGGGTGCAGAAAATGTACCGTGGTCGATGTATTACCTGAATGGTCAGGATAACAGTCTGGTGCTGATCTCAACCCTACCCCTTAAAGATCTCACCTCCGGATTTAAAGAATCGACCGTCAGTGACATTGTTGATTCACGTCGTGCAGAAATGTTACAACAGGCCAACGCCCTCGATGAACGCGAAAGTTTTTCTAACATGCGCCGCCTAGCCTGGCAGAACGGTCATTACTTTACCTTGCGTACCACGTTCAACCAGCCGGGACATCTGGCAACGGTCGTGGCTTTTGATCTGCCGATTAATGATTTGATCCCACCGGGTATGCCGCTGGACAGTTTCCGCCTTGAGCCAGACGCGACGGCAACGGGAAACAATGATAATGAGAAAGAAGGGACGGATAGCGTCAGTATCCACTTTAACAGTACGAAGATTGAAATCTCCTCGGCACTCAACTCTACCGATATGCGCCTGGTCTGGCAGGTTCCTTATGGCACCTTATTGCTGGATACGTTGCAAAACATTCTGCTGCCACTGCTGCTGAACATCGGTTTGCTGGCGCTGGCGTTATTTGGCTATACCACATTCCGCCATTTCTCCAGCCGCAGTACAGAAAGCGTCCCCAGCACGGCGGTCAATAACGAATTGCGCATTTTACGGGCAATCAATGAAGAGATAGTCTCACTGTTGCCGCTCGGCCTGCTGGTTCACGATCAGGAATCGAACCGCACTGTCATAAGTAACAAAATTGCCGATCATTTGCTGCCGCATCTGAATCTGCAAAACATCACCACCATGGCGGAACAGCATCAGGGGATTATTCAGGCGACGATCAATAACGAGCTGTATGAGATCCGCATGTTCCGCAGCCAGGTCGCGCCGCGCACACAAATTTTCATTATTCGCGATCAGGATCGCGAAGTGCTGGTAAACAAGAAACTCAAGCAGGCGCAGCGTCTGTATGAGAAAAACCAGCAGGGGCGGATGACCTTTATGAAAAACATTGGCGATGCGCTGAAAGAACCCGCACAGTCCCTGGCGGAGAGTGCGGCTAAACTCAACGCCCCGGAAAGCAAACAACTGGCGAATCAGGCAGATGTGCTGGTGCGGCTGGTCGAAGAAATACAGTTAGCGAACATGCTTGCGGATGATAGCTGGAAAAGTGAGACGGTGCTGTTCTCCGTGCAGGATTTAATTGATGAAGTTGTGCCTTCAGTGTTGCCTGCCATCAAGCGTAAAGGTCTGCAACTGCTGATTAACAATCATCTGAAAGCACACGATATGCGCCGCGGCGATCGCGATGCCTTACGACGTATTTTGCTGCTACTGATGCAATATGCCGTGACCTCAACGCAATTGGGAAAAATCACCCTTGAGGTTGATCAGGATGAGTCCTCTGAAGACCGCCTGACATTCCGCATTCTGGACACGGGAGAAGGCGTAAGTATTCATGAAATGGATAATTTGCACTTCCCGTTTATCAACCAGACCCAAAACGATCGTTATGGAAAGGCGGACCCGCTGGCATTCTGGCTGAGCGATCAACTGGCACGTAAACTGGGCGGTCATTTAAACATCAAAACGCGGGATGGGCTTGGTACACGCTACTCTGTGCATATCAAAATGCTCGCCGCTGACCCGGAAGTTGAAGAGGAAGAAGAGCGTTTACTGGATGATGTCTGCGTAATGGTGGATGTTACTTCGGCAGAAATTCGGAATATTGTCACTCGCCTGTTAGAAAATTGGGGTGCAACCTGTATCACACCCGATGAAAGATTAATTAGTCAAGATTATGATATCTTTTTAACGGATAATCCGTCTAATCTTACTGCCTCTGGCTTGCTTTTAAGCGATGATGAGTCTGGCGTACGAGAAATTGGGCCTGGTCAATTGTGCGTCAACTTCAATATGAGCAACGCTATGCAGGAAGCGGTCTTACAATTAATTGAAGTGCAACTGGCACAGGAAGAGGTGACAGAATCGCCTCTGGGCGGAGATGAAAATGCGCAACTCCATGCCAGCGGCTATTATGCGCTCTTTGTAGACACAGTACCGGATGATGTTAAGAGGCTGTATACTGAAGCAGCAACCAGTGACTTTGCTGCGTTAGCCCAAACGGCTCATCGTCTTAAAGGCGTATTTGCCATGCTAAATCTGGTACCCGGCAAGCAGTTATGTGAAACGCTGGAACATCTGATTCGTGAGAAGGATGTTCCAGGAATAGAAAAATACATCAGCGACATTGACAGTTATGTCAAGAGCTTGCTGTAGCAAGGTAGCCTATTACATGAACAATATGAACGTAATTATTGCCGATGACCATCCGATAGTCTTGTTCGGTATTCGCAAATCACTTGAGCAAATTGAGTGGGTGAATGTTGTCGGCGAATTTGAAGACTCTACAGCACTGATCAACAACCTGCCGAAACTGGATGCGCATGTGTTGATTACCGATCTCTCCATGCCTGGCGATAAGTACGGCGATGGCATTACCTTAATCAAGTACATCAAGCGCCATTTCCCAAGCCTGTCGATCATTGTTCTGACTATGAACAACAACCCGGCGATTCTTAGTGCGGTATTGGATCTGGATATCGAAGGGATCGTGCTGAAACAAGGTGCACCGACCGATCTGCCGAAAGCTCTCGCCGCGCTGCAGAAAGGGAAGAAATTTACCCCGGAAAGCGTTTCTCGCCTGTTGGAAAAAATCAGTGCTGGTGGTTACGGTGACAAGCGTCTCTCGCCAAAAGAGAGTGAAGTTCTGCGCCTGTTTGCGGAAGGCTTCCTAGTGACCGAGATCGCTAAAAAGCTGAACCGCAGTATTAAAACCATCAGTAGCCAGAAGAAATCTGCGATGATGAAGCTGGGCGTCGAGAACGATATCGCCCTGCTGAATTATCTCTCTTCTGTGACCTTAAGTCCGGCAGATAAAGACTAATCATCTGTAGGCCAGATAAGACGCGTTAGTGTCTTATCTGGCATTTGCACCGATTGCCGGATGCGGCGTAAACGCCTTATCCGGCCTACGATTCCCATTATTTCAACAGATTACATTAAAGTAGGCCAGATAAGACGCGTCAGTGTCTTATCTGGCATTTGCACTGAATGCCGGATGCGGCGTAAACGCCTTATCCGTCCTACGAATCCCGCGATTTCCTGACCCTCTCGGCATATACCGTCAGCGTCTGTTTTATCACATCCAGCGTTACCGGCTTCGAGAGGCAGCTGTCCATACCGGACTCCAGACACCGCTGCTTCTCTTCAGCCAACGCATTAGCAGTTACTCCGATTACCGGCAACGTCAGTCCCAACTGACGAATGCGTTGCGTCAAGCGGTAACCATCCATATTTGGCATGTTGACGTCGCTAAGCACGATATCAATATGATTCTTACTAAGTACATTAAGCGCATCGACGCCATCATTCGCGGTTTTACATTGATAGCCCAACGATCCCAACTGATCTGCCAGCAGACGTCGGTTAATCGGATGATCATCCACGACCAGAATCATCATATCGTCGTTATCGCTGACCGCTTTGTCCGTCGACGGCAGAGCGTTAGCAGGATCGTCGCTCTCCATCTCGATCAAATAAATACGCGCCAACAATGCCGGTAGCTCATGCGGAGCAGCCACACTGTGTACCCACTCCCCTGGCGCTTTCTCCAGCGGAATACCAATATGGCGACGACAGAAGGTCACTACCGCTCTGCCCTGCCATTTTTTACTCACTACCTCGTCAGTGATTAACACATCTTCGGGAGTCGGTTCCTGCCCTTCGTATGTTGTAACGACGATGCCGCTGCGCTGCAAACTGGTTTCCAGGAACTGACAGAGCGACGCATTGCGGACCGCCAGCCAGCAGCGTTTACCACTCAACCCTTCCACGCCTTTTTTCTGCGGGTACTGAGCGCCGTACAACGGAATACGCACGGTAAACTGGCTGCCCATTCCCGGTTCTGAATCTACCGAGATATCGCCGTCCATCATGCTGATCAGTTTTTCACAAATCGCCAGACCCAGACCGGTCCCCTGGAAGTTTCGCTGTACGCCCGTTCCAACCTGGAAGAAGGGATCAAACAAGCGCACCACTTCTTTCGCCGGAATCCCCACGCCGGTATCGCGAACACGGATAGAGAGATAATCGCCATCAGCGCGAACATGCAAAACTATACAGCCGGTATCGGTGAATTTTATGGCGTTACTCAACAGGTTGGAGATGACCTGCTGTAAACGCATCGGGTCGCCATTTAAGGCCACTGGCACATCCGGTTCAATAAAGCAGTACAAGCCTAACTGCTTGCGTACCACCAGCGGTAAATAGTTGGCGGTGATGTGGTTCATCACTTCACGCGGTGAAAACTCACGCGGTTCGATCTTCAACTGTTCCGATTCAATCTTCGAGAAATCGAGAATATCGCTGATAATTTTCAACAACAGGCTGGAAGAGTTGTTCATTGCCGTCACCAGACGATCGACGCCTTTCGGTAACTCTTTGGTTTGCAACAGATCCAGGTTACCGATAATGCCATACAGCGGCGTTCGCAGCTCATGACTGACGGTGGCAAGGAACATCGATTTTGACTGGCTCGCCTGTTCCGCTGCTTGTGCCATCTCCTGCAACGACTCTTCCATCTTCACGCGCGAAGAAACATCCACCAGCACACAAATGGCCACGTTTTCATTACGATAGCGCGAATGGACGAAGCTGATTTGCAGATTGGTATTGTTGCTGGTCAGGACATCAACAAAATTGACCTGCTGCCCACAGATAATTTGCGTCAGTCGTTGGCGGTCCTCATGCGTAAGCATATTGAGATAGGTATGCGCCAGTTCGTTACTTAAAATATTGACGCCATCAGCGGTACGCAAAATGCAGATACCCACTGGCGCGGAGGCGACAATCTTGCGATTGAACTGCTCATGTTCTTCCAGTCGCAGGGCGTCGCTTTCCGCCGGAATGAAAATACGTCGCTCGTACATCCGCGCGAGAGTAAACAATGCAGCTCCGGCAAGCACATTCAGCAAAATTGCGTTAAGGATCAACATGCGAATGCGTTCCAGCACCTTATCAACCGGCACCGAATACACGATGCTTAGCGATGAGGGTGGCAGATTTTTCTTCAGCACCAGCTCCCGGAACCCTTCCGTATAGCCAAACCAGGAGCGTTCCTGCATCCAGCGAGGATCGCCCTTAATTTTACTTTCTGGTCCGGTAAGCGAAATCAGGGTATGACCATTTTCATCAAGAATGGTAACCCCCATCGGCAACGTACCCGGTAAGAAAAAGTTCTCCATCCGGATGGTCTGCTCGACACCCAAAAGCGCCTGCAACCGGTTCGCCAGATAAACTGGCGTCAACGCGTAAAAATACCCGACGCAAGGGCGCGGACCTTCGCTGATCCAGTAGAGGTTACTGCCGCTATCATCTTGTGGTGCATTTCGATATTTATTGATGCGTTCATGCAACGCTTTCAACGCGGTATCGCGTTCCACTGGCATATCACGCAGACCGAAATTGGCCATGCAGAGGTTATCACTGCCGATTAAAAATACCCGGTTGAGATCGTAAGCCGCAGAAAAATTATCGCGCCAGTAGCGCATAAACCACGCCAATGACTCCAGAGAACCTCGCCAGGTGTTACTCATTGCGGAACAATCGGAGTCGGCAAACAGCGGTTCAAACGCAGGCACATCCGCCTGCGTTTCTCGTCCACGCGGGGAAAGCACACCGTTTTCTGCCGATAAGCGATTTTCGGCGATGTACTTAAGCTCTTTCATCACATCAGAGGTGCGTTGAATAAAGCGCTGAGCCTGATCGGAACTCAGATTAAATTCCTGACGAATTTCCGATTCTCGCTGATGTAACGCATTAACGATGTAAAAAACGGATGAAAAAGCAATCAACAGCCAGAGCACTAACGCCAATGCTCTGAACATGTAGCGCGAGGCTTTCAGGGTTGTACGAAAAGAAGCAAGGTATTTCAAAGGGGAGAAGCTCCGCCTCAGGTGACCGATGGAGTGTGGTTAAGGTAGCGGTAAAAGCGTGTTACCGCAATGTTCTGTCACCATTGCAATAATGCGTATCGCTTAGAAACCATTGCCTTAACCAGGAAAGCCGGAGTAGATGGACAGTTCTCAGTACGAAAAATAAGAAATGACCAATCTGCCGACGCTTGTTAATGGTTATATCCTGGCGTCGGCAGATCGCCCAGCAGTCTTATCTGAAAAAAGAGAGAGCCAGGTTGTGTGAAGGGATGGATCACCAGTCAAAACTTTTCACCAGCGTCAGCTCGCCAGCATTACGCATCGGTACAATAAATGTTTCCTGTTTCTCATTGACCGATCCTTCATCGGTGATCAGCGTCAGTTGGGCGGTCGTCAATTCCGTTTCGCTGCGCCCACCATAGTAGTTGATATACACCTGATAGCGCCCGTGAACTGGTGCTGGCATGGCGAAAATCTCGGGTCCGTACCCCGTCGTGACATCCATATCCAGTGCACCACTGTTTTTCAGCACGGTGTTACCGTACCAGGCGTGTTCGCCATCGGGCGTGACAACATGGAGATCGAGATCGGTATTGTCCGTATCCCACGAGAGAACCAGCCGTAAACGTGCACGAATAGTTCCTGTACCCGGCGTTGAGTAAAACTGCATTTTTTGCCGGCTTTGCCCATCCGGGCTGATGACCTGCACGCTGTTGCTGCCTTCAGTGAAAATATAAGGGCGTGCAAATGAACCATCGGATTCAATTCTCTGCGGCATACTGGCACCGTTGACCACCAGCCGGCCCTGCTGAACTTTACCCGCCGCAGCATAATTCTTTATTTTGCCGCGGATCTGCGCTGAGATATTTTGATCATCTGCCATGTTGACGGACGACGCCGGGTAATTGATCGATTGTGAAAAACTGGCATCTTCGCCCTCTGCCGGATGCCAGCCAGAGAGCGGTGCGTCAATCTCGACTTCCTGCACACCTTCACTGTGAGCGACAGGCGAAAGTGCCACCAGTAACAACGGAAGAAAAATCTTTCGCATAGCATTAGTCCATTAATAATTGTCGGGTCAGCGTTTCGATATAGTTCTCATCAAGCCCGGTGGGATAACCATCAAAGGCCAAGTGCAGATACTCATGGGTTAAATCCAGCCGATCCTGAAGCGTAAAGAAGTTACGAATAAACAGCCGTTTCTGCTGCCGATCGGTATAGGGGAAACCTGAGACTAAACGACAGACCGCAAACACGTCTGGTTCGTTGTACCCCGTCTCGCCTTGTAATATACGCCGCCACTGCGGCATTTTTTTCGCCAGCCAGGCTTTCGCTTTGGGTAATAACTGGCAGGTTGAGCGTGGAGCTCCCCAGCGGCTAAGGCTGTTGTCGGGATAAGCAAACGCGAGTATCTGGTCGTAACGCTCCCCCTGCCCCGCCTGGGCCGTGGCTTGCCGCCAGGAAAGTGTCCCTTCGGTAGCGCGACTGCCATGATAATGAACCGGATCGCCTGCATAGATGAGCTCCTGCGTCCAGGCGGTCATCGTTCGCGCCCCCGTGGTCGCTGGCGAAGCAGAAACACGCTGCGTGGCGCTGCTGTCGGGGATGGTCAGGCAATCACCTTCCCGATTGGCGTTTTGCTGTAAAAAAGTACGTATCGCCACAGTCATGGCTTTCGCTGCCTCAGGTGGCGTACTTTTCGCCTCGCGATCCAGAACTCTGGCAACGTACTCTTCACGATCGAGATGCGACTGCAATTTCAGTTTGCCCTTTTCGCTCAGTAAGGTCGTCTCACCGTGGCTGACAAACGTAATGTGGTTACCATTAGTAAACGTCACACGATAGCGCCCATTAAGTACGCTGGGTTTTACTGCCGTCGTACTCTTTTCCGCTGTGATTTTCTTCAGCGGATAGCGGGCAAACAGCTCCACCTCTACACATTGCCCACTGGCAACCTGCGTCGGCACTGGCAAAACCCGATTAAGCACCGTCGCATAACGGGTTAGTACCGTTTTGCTGGTGCCACTGCCAGTAACCCACAGCGGTGTACCATCGGTTAACCAGCCAGCAAAACCACCCTGACGGATTTCCTGTTTATCATCGGCAAACCAGCTCCAGGTTTTCACCCGTACCCGACTACCGAGCATGGATGCGACACCGATTTTCGCCTCGTCCAGCACCACATCCAGTAAGACTTCCTGAGCTTTGTTTTGCGCAGGTAACGTCGCTAATGAATCAAGCAGCGATTTAACCGTTACCGAGGTTTCTGGCTTCAGCGTTGTAAGAGACGCTAACCACGCAGGTGCCTGACGCTGTTGCCAGTATTGCCCCCACACATCTGCGCCAATATGCAACCGCTGCGGCGCAAAATAGAGCCCACAGGAACGTACCAGCGCGGTATCGCGCGTTATGCTCTCCCCAGCCTGACAACAATAAACCTCTTCCGGGGAGTTTCCGCGACACTGGTAGGGCTGCTCCGGTTGATGGGTATCCTCCAGCCAGGCGTAAACATACAGTTTCCACAAACTCCCTAACGGCGTGGTGAGCGAGTCAGGTAATGCTGAGACTTTGGTCACGCCTGATGACGACAGCTGATACAGTTGATCGTGCTGCGCACCGCGCAGCACCAGTTGTAACGGCGTCTCCTCCGCAAGCGTTGGCAGAGTAACCAACGCCAATAGCCAGACGATTCTGCGCCAGTTCACTTATTTCACCTGCATCCCGGTCCATTCACTCCCTGCCGCGACACTTTGCTGCGCAGGTGCATAGGAACGCACATAACGAGCAGGAGGCAGAACGAATTGCCCTTTTTGCGAGAAGCGCAGCAAATGGCGGAAAGTGACCGTTCCCGTCAGTTCTTTCACCGGCACCATATAGGCCAGTTCGCCCATTTCATTACGCGCTTTTTCCAGCAATTGCCCCTGCTGTTTCGCGGCGTTGGGTTTATTGACTGAAATGCCCCATGTTGTGCGCTCAACGTCAGCTCCCGGCGGGAGCGGTACTTCCACCTGACCATAGCGCAGAACTGCATCCTGCTCGCTGGTAAGCGTAATTTCATCGAGATACAGCGCATCGCTGTCAATCTCATTGCTGGTCACCGGCTGCAGAGTAAAGCTCATCTCTTCTTCACCGGGGATAAGCCGATACAACTGGCGTTCAACGGTCACCGGAATGTTACTTTGTTGAGCCGTTTTTGCCGGTTCACGCCAGCGGACCTGCACATTTGCGGCGATAATTCGTCACCAAAAGAGAGAATGTCCGGCACACCCTAACCAACCCAACGCCAGTCTTCGCCCCCTCCAGTTAACTTATGTTTAGCCCATGCGCCCGCAGGCGCAGGCAAAACAACTGGAGGCATTGTCGCCATATATTTCGCCAGCCAGTTCATGGCCAGCGCGCGCTCAATAGTGGATTGCTCAGCGGTCAAACCATTAAAATAGCGGCCGTCTGGGTAGCGTCACCACCGCTATTGAGCAGCACAACCGTGTGCGCCAGCGGCTGATTGCTGTTTGCCGCTTTATCCCACGCATATTGCTGAACCTGTGGCATCACCGTGGACTTCAACTGCGCTTTTTTCAGCAACGTCATGGTTAAGACGTTTGCCACCGCATCTGCCAGTGGAGATTCCGGTGTATCGAGGATCAGGCTGTCATTGATATCGCGGATGTCTTCCTCAGAGAAATCTTCATCTTTAGTTCCGCGCCGGGCGATAGCTTCATCCCCCCCTTTCAACAACGTTTTGCACGGCAGATTCATCTCCTGTGCCCACGCCAGCACCAGCGCCCGATGCAATAACGGCATATTATCCGCCTGCTCGGCATAACTGTCGAGCATATGCTGCCAGTATTCCGGTTGTTGCGTTACGCCGAGCGCCTGGCTGGCCTGCCAGTCGGCGTACCATGCCCATGCCGTAAGGAAGGCGTCACCATTGCCATCTTCACCCCACCAGGTAAAGCGCGCTCCGGGCCCCGCCAGTTGCATCAGCCGCAGACGGTTATCCTGAATCATCTGACGAATGTCGTTAGCGGCGGCACTTTGATGATCGGCAAGCGAACGCCAGGCGAGACTGAGCGGGATCAGACGGCTACCGGTGTTGATCACCCCACCCCACGGTTCATCGACTAACGCATCAAGATTGTTGCGGAAAATCTCCTGCGGCGTTTCACTACTTTGTAGCCGGATATTACTCGCCTGCTCGGGCAACATCAGCGCGTTCTCGCCACCGCCGAGCATGACATTTTTCTGCTGTTCAACGGGCCAGCTGTTGTCCACAAAAGACAGTTTTGTGCTAATGCTGTCCTGCACTTGCCCATTTTGTTGCAGTTCTGCACTTAACAAGCCAGATTGCTGAATATTCTGCGTCAGCGAAATATAATTCGCCCCTTTGTGCAGCGTCAGCGTCTGGCGCATCTCAGCGCCTGCAAATTTAGTCACCAGCGCCACCGGTTCGTTATCCTGCTGACTGAAGATAAACAGTCCTGCCGCCGGTTTGTCGCCCACGCGATACACCGTTGGCATACTCCACTTCATGTAGAGATTTTTTTCCGAACGCAGATAAGCACGCCCCTGCCCGACCAGCCCGTCGCCGTTCATCCCACGCGCGGTGATACGCCAGCGGGTTAACGAATCAGGCATCAGGAACGTGAAATACGCTTTGCCTTGTTTATCGGTTGTGAGTGACGGCATCCATGCCGCGGTATCCACCTCTTCACGCCGTGGACGTTCAAGCATTTTTACTCGCCGCTCGCTGCGGTTAGTCGCGCCAGGCGCAACCGGCTCGCTGGAGAGCGCCTGGTCATAGCTGATAAACGACAGACTGGAGCTGGTACGCACATTGTTACGCCCCAGCGGATAGAAAAATTTGCCGATATTCGGCGCGATTTCTGGTTGCAGCGCGTAGATCATTTCATCGACCACGCCTACCGTTAGCTGCGCAGAAACAGGTTTACCTTTCAGCGACGAGGTTAATTCTGAAGTGGTCAACAAAAACTGGCCACCGAGTTAGAGTTTTTCCAGTATCGATTTTCCGATTCGTTTGGGGGTAACCCACCGTTATATTCGTGCGGTCTTAGTGCGCTGTAATATCCAACGATATAGTCCGTTATGGCGTGAGCTGCCTCGCTGAAGCTTACGTAACCCACCACCGGCATCCATTCGTTCTTCAGACTCCTGAAGAAGCGTTCCATTGGGCTGTTATCCCAGCAGTTTCCGCGCCGGCTCATACTCTGTCTGATCTGGTATCGCCACAATAACTGCCGGAACTGCCTGCTCGTATAATGACTGCCCTGATCGCTGTGGAACATCACCCCGCCGGGCTTACCACGGGTTTCCCATGCCATTTCCAGCGCTTTCATGGTGAGCCTGCTG
>NZ_JBDYCV010000014.1:0-56027 GCF_040495915.1 Shigella sp. FJ200513
ATCGGTGGAGCTGCATGACAAGGTCATCGGGCATTATCTGAACATAAAACACTATCAGTAAGTTGGAGTCATTACCAAAAAACCAATGCGATTATTCACCCCACGTTTGCGTAATTCATGCGCAAAGGGCAACAGGTGATAATCGTGGATCCAGATAATGTCATCGTCTTGCAACAGCGGCAGTAATTTATCTGCCAGCAACGCATTTACGCGTAGATAGCCGTCCCAGGCAGGACGCTGAAATTGCACCAGATCGAGCCGATAATGAAAAGCGGGCCAGAGAACGGCATTGGAGAATTGGTTGTAGTATTCGTCAAGGTCCTGTTCGCTGAGGTTAAAAGAGGCCCACGTAATGTTACCTTTTTTAGCGGCTGATCCTCATTCCCTGTTTCACCACTCCAGCCAAACCACAGTCCGCCTGCGGCTTTCAGTGCCCCCAGTATGCCAACGGCAAGGCCACCGGCACTGGCGGCGTGCTCGTCTGGTGGTGCAATCCGGTTAGATACTACGACTAAACGACTCATAGTCATCACTCCTGTTATTTTCTCTTTTTTGTTGTAATGCGGCGGTTATCATTTCAAGCCAGCTCCAGACATCCGGCACACCCGCCAGTCGCCATGATGCCTGAGTTGCACCTGTGCCAATTTTTACTGACATTCCGCCCAGTCGGTTAACGACTGCGAAGCCAGATTCATCGGTTAAATCATCGCCCAGAAATACGGGCGTTCGCCCGATAAAAGGAGCTTCCTGCATAAAGGCTGCAATCGCTTCACCTTTACTGGTACCTCTCGGTTTGATCTCGACAACACACTTTCCCTGCTGTAACGCCATTTGTGGCCAGATCTGAGTAATACGTTGCGCTAATGTCATTAATGCGTCTTCATGCTGCGGAGCCTGACGATAATGCAGCGCAAAAGCCATCCCTTTCGCCTCCAGCTCCGCGCCGGGATACTGAGCGATGACCGTATGCAGTTGCACGCTAATATCACGCGCAATCGCATCCGGCAGATGAACGATATGTGTTTTACCATTGATGTCACGGCGCTCCGCCCCATGCACGCCCGCTAACGGGAAGCGATAAGGTTTTGCCAGTGCGTCAAGCTCCACCATTGAGCGCCCTGATATCAATGCCAATGCACCATCACTTGCGGTTGCCAGTAGCTGTAGTCCTTGCAGAATATTGTCAGGCACGACGACCTGATCGGGATGCGGTTTGATTTCCGCCAGCGTTCCATCAAGATCAAAAAACCAGGCATATTTCGCGGATAGTTCAGGGGTTTCGGTTAACGGTTCTGTCACCCGGCTCTCCTCCTTCTCTTTTCTTATTGTGTTGCGCAGACCGCGCTTTACAGACATGTAAGTATAGACAGTGTGACGGAGGTCGCCATTTGCAACGAAGAACAGCCAACCGTTGTGGCGGCTGGCTGTGGTGGGAAAAAACGTTAAGTTGTTGTGGAAAAAAGCATCAGACAGTGCGCTTCGCTTTTTGCTTGTAACGGTCGAAGATCACCGCTGCCAGCAGGATTAAGCCGCGAACCACGTACTGCGCGAAAGGAGAAATATTAAGCAGGTTCATGGCGTTTTCCACGGTGCCTAAAATTAAGATACCCGCCACCACATATGAGATTTTTCCGATGCCACCTTTCAGAGAAACGCCACCTAAAACGCAGGCGGAGATAACAATAAGCTCATAACCAATCGACGTCATTGGCTGCCCACTAGTCATACGTGAAGCCAGAATAATTCCGGCTATCGCAGATACCAGGCCAGAGAGAACAAAGATAATAATTTTGGTGCGAACAACCGGTACACCCGCCAGACGCGCAGCCTCTTCGTTCCCGCCAATCGCCAGGGTATTACGACCAAAGGTGGTTTTATTCAGCAGCAAACCAAAGATAATCAGACACGCGACGGTGAGCCAGATTGGCGCAGGCAGACCGAACCAGTTAGCGTAACCAAGGGCAAAGAAGCTTTCATCTTCGATACCGACCGCTTTACCGTCTGAAATGATGTACGCCAGACCTCGAACAATCTGCATCGTTGCCAGTGTCGTGATCAGAGCATTTATTTTCAGTTTGGCGATAACAAAGCCATTGACCAGGCCACAGAGAACGCCCAGCAACAAACCCGCTGCCACGCCAATCCACAGGCTTTCAGTCAGGTTGATAACCACCGCCGTGGTGACACCCGCACAGGCAATTACGGAGGCGACAGAAAGGTCAAAGTCACCGGAAGCAAGGCAGAACAACATGCCACACGCCACCATCCCCGACATGGAAATTGCCAGGCCCAACCCTTTCATATTAATGAAGGTGGCAAAATTTGGGACAAAAATGGCACAGGCGATAAAGAGCACCGCAAACACCACCAGCATGCCGTACTGATCCCAGATACGCCCGAAGCTGAATGACGACTTAGGTGCGCCAGACCCCGATGTAGAAACAGAAGACATCATACTCTCCTTACTCAGGCAACTGCCTGGCTGACTTTAGGCATCGCAAGGCTCAGTGCCTGACGCTCATCTGCCTGCTCGTGTAACAATTCACCGGCGATTTCGCCTTCCCGCATCACCACAATCCGGTCGGCAACGCCGAGGACTTCAGGTAAGTCGCTGGAGGCAAACAGCACCGCCACGCCCTGCGCCGCCAGCGCATAAATTACGTTATATATTTCGTGCTTAGCGCCAACATCAATGCCGCGCGTAGGTTCATCCAGCAAAATGACCTTCATCTCTTCCGATAACCAGCGGCCCAGAATGGCTTTTTGCTGATTTCCGCCTGAGAGATTCATGATCAGTTGCTCCGCGCCCGGCGTTTTGATGTTGAGCGAACGAATGTGCTGATCGGCATTGTTTTCTTCCCAACTGTTGTTGATTACACAACCGCCGAGCACATGTTTGCGTCTGGCACTGATGTTGATATTGTCGCGAACGGAGTGCACGGGAATAATGCCTTCCGCTTTGCGAGCTTCCGGGCAGAGCATCATGCCTGCGGCAATGGCGTGGCTCGGTTTACGAATATCGATCGGCTGTTGGTCGATATAAACCTGACCGGCGGTGATTTGCGTCCCGCCAAACAAGCCTTTCATTAATTCGCTACGCCCCGCCCCTACCAGACCAAACAGCCCAACAATTTCACCACTGCGAACCGCCAGACTTATTGGCGTACGCACGCCTAGTGCTTTCACAGCATCAAGACGCAGGCGCTCCTCGCCATAACTACGAGGTTGCCAGCCGTAGATATCGCCAATGTCGCGCCCGACCATCGCCTGCACCAGCGCGTCGTGGTCAACCTGCTGCATATCGGTAAAGGTTTTGACATAACGTCCATCTTTAAAGACAGTGATGGCATCGCTGAGGGCAAATATTTCTTCCATACGGTGAGAAACGTATAAGATCACCCGCCCCTCTTTTCGCAGTTCACGAATAACGCGGAAAAGATTGCCGATTTCGCGGGCAGAAAGGGAGCTGGTTGGCTCATCAAAGGCGATAATTTTAGCGTTACGCGCCAGCGCTTTGGCGATTTCAACCATCTGCCACTGACCAATGGCGAGATATTTCAGCGGCGTGTCCGGGTCAATATCCATACCAAGATGTTTAAGTTGTAAACCCGCCTCATAATTCAGCAATGAGCGATTCACAATGCCGCCTTTATGCGGCAGCTGGCCGAGATAGATGTTTTCCGCGACGGTCATTTCCGGCACGAGATGCAGTTCCTGGTAAATAATCGCCACACCCGCGTTAAGTGCTGCGGTCGTGTCGGAAAAGGACATTTCCTGCCCATTAATCACTACAGAACCCGTGGTTGGCGCATAGTTGCCGCTGAGGATTTTTAAGAGAGTTGATTTTCCTGCGCCATTTTCACCCATCAACGCATGAACCTGACCGGCATAGCAGTCAAAACTAATATCCGTCAGCGCCTTAACGCCGGGAAACGTTTTACCGATGCCGCGAAATGAGAGATACGGGGTAGACTGTTGCATAACGTCTCCGTGAATCACTGGTCGTTCACACCCCCTCTGCATCATGCAGAGGGGAATTTTTCCGGCAAATTACTTACCGCCTAAACCTTTTTTCTCCAGTTCTTCTTTAAAGTTGTCACGCGTGATCAGTACCACGTCTGTAACTTCGGTAAATTTTGGCGTTTCAACGTCTTTTGCTACCCAGTTGTAAAGCATTTCGCTGGATTTATAGCCATGTACGTCCGGGCTTGGCAGCAGGGAACCGTAGAAGCCGGTTGCCTGTGCTTTAGACAGTTCGCTTACTGCATCCACACCGTTAATACCAATACCGATGATATCGGCTGCTTTAAAGCCCTGACCTTCGGTTGCACGTACGCCGCCAAGTACGGTGCTGTCGTTCATACCGACGATCAGCCAATGTTTAACTTCCGGATGTTGAACCAGCATTGAGTTGGCAGCGTCAAATGCCCCCGGGATGTCGTTAGATTTGGTAGGTACCTGATAAATTTGTTTTTCCGGGAATCCTGCAGCTTTCAGTGCGTCCATAGAACCCGTTGTACGGCGGCGGGCGGTATCCAGTTCGTTGGCGGTAATCGCCATCACTGCGCTTTCTTTGACATCCCAGCCACGTTTCTGCATCTCTTTATACAGTTCCTAGCCCTGACGTTCGCCAATTTTAGTCGCCGCCATCATCACCAGAGGAACGGTATCCATTGGCTTACCTTTGGCGTTAACAAACTGGTCATCCACTGCAATGACTTTCATATCGTAGCCACGCGCTTTCGCGACGATGGCAGAGCCGAGTTTCGGGTCCGGAGTACAAATAACGAAACCTTTTGCGCCACTGGCTGCCAGGCTGTCGATCGCGTTCAATGTTTTTTCGCCATCCGGCACGGCAATCTTAATAACCTCAAACCCTAAATCCTTCCCGGCTTTATCGGCAAACTTCCATTCGGTCTGGAACCACGGCTCTTCCGGTTGCTTCACCAGAAAACCGAGCTTCAGGTTCTCCGCCATAGCGGATTGTGACATAACGGCTGCCAGACCAATGGCTGCCAGGGCTTTAGTAAATTTGTGCATGGTTCTCTCCAGCTTTAGTGTCGTTTTGTGTAGGGCAAAAACGAATGACATTCGTTAAATTAATCGGAAAACAAAGCATTACCTTTTATCTAAAAGATAAGTGACCGTGTTGACATAGTTTTAGCGAGAAATTAATTCTCCATAGGAGAGCAATATCACATCGCAGAATTACAGTGAGAACGTGCATAAATTTAGCGGGAAAAGACATAAGGAAAAGCCAATTTGTCAGACAAATTGTTGAATGCACAGCAGATTAATCCATAAGATTAGCCTGGAAATCCTTGTTGTCTTCGGTACCCATGCGGGATGTCTTCTTTTTAACCAGTCAATAGGCCGCATTACCTGGCGTTGAGTTTTTGAAATGGTGTAATAACCACAACTCAAAGATGTGGAAAATGCGCGTCATTCATTTCGCCATTAATTATCACTGTGCTCATTAATTAACAGAACACGTATAATGAGAGCCATCTCGCAAAAATGAAAAAACGTTTTATAAAATCATCACTTCATCATGAATTCAAATTCATCGATTAATATCAACAAGATACAAAAAGCACTATCATTAAAATTCATTGCATTTACATTGATTTCACCAATGAAATGTAAAAATATATAAACTTGATGATTTAAGCATTTTCTTATAACCGTTCAGACGTTATTCTTATTTCAGATCATCGTCAGAATTGACTCCACGATCACATTTCGGACCGGCAGAAAGGAATTATTCTGCAAACAGTAATTATGGTGTTTTGATTTATCTTGCACCTCTCCACTTCTGGATATAAGGATATTAGGTATGGCAACCGCTGGAATGCTTCTCAAACTCAACTCTCAAATGAACCGCGAGTTTTACGCATCCAATCTCTACCTTCACCTGAGTAACTGGTGTTCTGAACAGAGTCTGAACGGCACCGCCACTTTCCTTCGCGCCCAGGCACAGAGTAATGTGACCCAAATGATGCGCATGTTTAACTTTATGAAGAGTGTCGGCGCTACCCCCATCGTTAAAGCCATTGATGTTCCAGGTGAAAAACTGAACTCTCTGGAAGAACTGTTCCAAAAAACGATGGAAGAATACGAGCAACGTTCAAGCACTCTGGCGCAGTTAGCCGATGAAGCGAAAGAACTGAATGATGATTCAACCGTCAATTTCCTGCGCGATCTGGAAAAAGAACAGCAGCATGATGGCCTGTTGCTGCAAACCATTCTTGATGAAGTGCGCAGTGCGAAACTTGCGGGTATGTGCCCTGTGCAGACCGACCAACATGTTCTGAATGTCGTGTCACACCAGCTGCATTGATCATACATCGGCGCTAATACATTGCGCCGATGAAGTTTTTGAGAAACCGCTGCCTCATCTGTTTGAAGCAGCGGTTTTTTTAATGGGATTCACCCTGTGGGGTAAACTTGAGTTCAATCAGCGCGATGGCTTTTTGGATTGCCCGCATGGTGACCGGGTCTGCGGCAGCGGGATGATGAGTAAAGTCGATATTCTTCAGCTGACTGGACATTTTTTCACGAACTTCAACGGGCGCGATTACATCGAGAACATCCAGAATTTGTTTGATAACCAACTGGCAAGCTACCACATCAGAAACCAGTTCCTGATCGGCATTCAGCGGCTGGGACATCGTAAACTCCTGATAGCATTTTGAAAGCCGTTATAGTAGCGGCTTCACATCTTCAGCGATAGTCACATCCACCGTCATCAGGACACAAAAAAACCTGCCGGAGCAGGTTTTTTGTTATCGGAACATATTGCCTGGCGGTACGTCTTTGAACGTCTTGCAATAGTTATTGAACATACTTTTCAGGATTTTGCGCAGTTTCATCGCGGCACTCCGACCATTTGTTATACAGGTGTTATTGTCTTTGCGCTTATAATATGACAACCATCACAAAAATCAATCTTTATGTGATACAAATCACATAAATACCCCTTTAATGTTATAAAAATGATAATCAAAAAACAGCCCCCCTATTTCTGACACCTACAGATGGCAAGAAATAGCGCCTGCCAGGCGTCTTTTCCGGCCATTGTCGCAGCGCTGTAACGCGTAAAATAGTGCTTTCTCTTACTCTTCTGGCTGGACCATGAGACTTCTGATTCTGACTCTTTCATTAATAACGCTGGCGGGGTGTACGGTTACTCGCCAGGCCCATGTGAGCGAAGTTGACGCGGCAACAGGTATTGTACGGTTGGTTTATGACCAGGCTTTTTTGCAGCATGCCCATACCGATCGTTATGTCAGTCGCGGGATCGCCGATCGCGCATGCCAGCAGGAAGGCTATACCCACGCGATCCCCTTTGGTCAGCCAGTAGGCAACTGTAGCCTTTTTGCGGGTTCCTTATGTTTGAATACGGAATTCACTTTGTCATATCAGTGCCATCATTCCGCCTTCCCTGTCTTTCTCTAAATATTTTAATCAGCGAGGGGATCTTCGCTGATTAAAGAAATAGCGGTAATGCGTTTTATTCCCATTCGTATTTTTAATAATTGAAGTTTATATTTTACCTTTTGCAAATAATAAAATAACAAATTATAGTGACGCCACAGCAACAAATATAACCTTTGTGGAGCACTATCATGCTGAAACCAGAAATGATTGAAAAACTTAATGAGCAGATGAACCTGGAACTGTACTCTTCACTGCTTTATCAGCAAATGAGCGCCTGGTGCAGCTATCATACCTTCGAAGGTGCTGCCGCGTTCCTGCGCCGTCACGCCCAGGAAGAGATGACGCATATGCAGCGTCTGTTTGATTACCTGACTGATACCGGCAATTTACCGCGTATTAATACCGTTGAATCTCCGTTTGCTGAATATTCCTCACTTGATGAATTATTCCAGGAAACCTATAAACACGAACAATTAATCACCCAGAAAATTAACGAACTGGCTCATGCTGCAATGACCAATCAGGACTACCCAACATTTAATTTCCTGCAGTGGTATGTTTCTGAGCAGCATGAAGAAGAGAAACTGTTCAAATCGATTATTGATAAATTAAGCCTGGCAGGCAAAAGCGGCGAAGGTCTGTATTTTATCGACAAAGAACTCTCTACCCTCGACACACAAAACTAATGCTCTCCGGCGGCAGGTTTCTGCCGCCGTTTCAAATCAGTGACGGCAAATCTTACTCTGATCGGTCGAAAAACCTTCTTCTGAAGGTATAAATTTGCCTTTTGCTGCCAGAAACGCTACCAGCTCTCCCGCTGTCACCCCTTCTGCCGAGCACGTGTGAAAACGTGCCTGTTCACCAAAACGCGCTTTAATCGCAGCTTCCAGACTGGCATGCGTATATTGCTCGCCTGATTCAATCATCATATTTAACACTTCATGACCGTGAATAGAGTCCATCGTTCCTCCTCAAAAAAAGCCTAGCGTAGCGATTACCGCTTATGAAGACTTTGCGCCAGCGCAGGACTGAATGCTTTTATTGTACATTTATATTTACACAATATGTAACGTCGGTTTGACGAAGCAGCCGTTATGCCTTAACCTGCGCCGCAGATATCACTCATAAAGATCGTCAGGACAGAAGAAAGCGTGAAAAACAGAACCCTGGGAAGTGTTTTTATCGTGGCGGGAACCACAATTGGCGCAGGCATGCTGGCAATGCCGCTGGCTGCGGCCGGTGTTGGTTTTAGCGTTACGTTAATCTTGTTGATTGGGCTTTGGGCGTTGATGTGCTACACGGCGCTATTACTGCTGGAGGTGTACCAGCATGTTCCGGCAGATACCGGTCTGGGCACGCTGGCAAAACGCTATCTGGGACGCTACGGTCAATGGCTGACGGGCTTCAGTATGATGTTCTTAATGTATGCTCTGACTGCAGCATACATCAGCGGTGCCGGTGAATTGTTGGCCTCCAGCATCAGCGACTGGACAGGTATTTCAATGTCGGCAACCGCTGGCGTGCTGTTGTTCACTTTTGTTGCCGGTGGCGTGGTTTGTGTTGGAACATCGCTGGTCGATTTATTTAACCGTTTTCTGTTCAGCGCCAAAATTATTTTTCTGGTGGTGATGCTGGTATTGCTGCTACCGCATATTCACAAAGTGAATCTTTTAACCCTGCCGTTGCAACAGGGGCTGGCACTGTCTGCAATCCCGGTGATTTTTACGTCGTTTGGTTTTCACGGTAGCGTGCCGAGTATTGTCAGCTATATGGATGGCAACATTCGTAAGCTACGCTGGGTGTTTATAATCGGTAGTGCCATCCCCCTGGTGGCATATATTTTCTGGCAGGTGGCGACGCTTGGCAGCATTGATTCAACAACCTTTATGGGATTGCTGGCTAATCATGCTGGATTAAACGGGCTGTTACAGGCGTTACGCGAAATGGTGGCCTCTCCGCATGTTGAGCTGGCGGTGCATTTATTTGCTGATTTAGCCCTCGCCACGTCATTTCTCGGCGTTGCGTTAGGCTTATTTGATTATCTGGCTGATTTGTTTCAGCGTTCAAATACCGTTGGTGGACGATTGCAAACTGGTGCAATTACCTTTCTGCCGCCGTTGGCGTTTGCACTGTTTTATCCACGAGGATTTGTGATGGCGCTGGGTTACGCCGGTGTGGCGCTGGCGGTACTGGCATTGATTATCCCTTCACTATTGACCTGGCAAAGCAGAAAGCACAATCCTCAGGCGGGTTACCGGGTCAAAGGTGGTCGTCCGGCGCTGGTGGTGGTGTTTCTCTGTGGTATTGCTGTGATTGGCGTGCAATTTTTGATTGCGGCAGGGTTGTTACCAGAAGTGGGGTGATCAGATAGCCTCAAATTCCTTATTGGGTGCCAGAATTAACGCTGACACCCAATGTGACCTCTTAATGCAGGCAGCACTGCTTAAATTTCTTACCACTGCCGCACGGACAAGGATCGTTACGCCCCGGTTTCTCTTCTGCTTTGATCGGTTGCTGAACAGCTTTTTCCTGCGGATGCGCCATCCAGTATGCATGTAAATCAAGCGCCGCCAGTCGAATGGCATCTACGCTCTCTTCAAACGCTTCTGGCGACATTTTCTCTACCCGCTCGAAGTTTTCCTCAGTACCGTGCAGCGCAATCGCCTCCAGCGCTGGTTTTAAAGAATCGGGCAACGTTGACCAGTCAGAAAGTGCCACGCCCCGCATATAGCCAAAGCACCACTCCTCAACAATCGTCAGCTCGCTGCCATCAACTTCTCGCAAGCCGAATAACGGCTCAAACTGCTCCGGGAATTCGTTCAGACGCTCTGCGGTATCGGCCATATGTTGAAAAGCCAGGTTCATAAAGCGCGTCATCTCTTTCTCTGACGCCCAACGCGGCACATAGTCAGCCCCACCCCACACGGCAACCAGCCACTGTTCTGGTTCAATCTCTTGCGGAGAACTCAACACCGCCGTCAATAAACCGTCCAGCTCCGCCACATCAAGGATGGCGTGGTCAGTGTTGTATTTGGTCAGAATATCGTCCAGCCATTCCAACTCACTTTCGTTTAACGGTCCCGTTTTCATACGCTTTTCCTTGTGGATCTCAACTCGCCAGCACCTATCTTACATGCCGGTCCGTATCAGAGATACTTTTTGAGTGGCTTTGCCGGTGATTAAAAATTAAGGAGGGTGTAACGACAAGTTGCAGGCACAAAAAAACCACCCGAAGGTGGTTTCACGACACTGCTTATTACTTTGATTTTATTCTTATCTTTCCCATGGTACCCGGAGCGGGACTTGAACCCGCACAGCGCGAACGCCGAGGGATTTTAAATCCCTTGTGTCTACCGATTCCACCATCCGGGCTCGGGAAGAAAGTGGAGGCGCGTTCCGGAGTCGAACCGGACTAGACGGATTTGCAATCCGCTACATAACCGCTTTGTTAACGCGCCAAATTCTTCAGGCCTTTCAGCCAGACATCCGCTTGACGCCGATGTCTTTTAAACTGGAGCGGGAAACGAGACTCGAACTCGAGACCTCGACCTTGGCAAGGTCGTGCTCTACCAACTGAGCTATTCCCGCATTCATCAAGCAATCAGTTAATCACTTGATTTTATTATCGTCTGGCAATCAGTGCCGCCGTTCGATGCGTTGCATTCTACTTACCTGGCGCGATGAGTCAACGATATTTTTCACCACTTTTGATCGTTTGCTGAAAATTACGCCGAAACGATCACTGATCAAGCAAATCTGCACGCGCAGCGCTCAAATATTGCAACATTGACCACAGAGTCAGTACCGCAGCCACAAAGAAAAGTGCAATACCGACGTACTCAACCCAAATGTTCGGACGCCACAGCAGCCAGGCCAACGCCACCATCTGGGCAGTGGTTTTCACTTTCCCAATCCAGGAGACGGCCACGCTACTGCGTTTACCCAACTCCGCCATCCATTCGCGTAGCGCAGAAATAATAATTTCACGGGCGATCATCGTTGCCGCCGGTAATGTCACCCACCAGCTGTGATAATGCTCGGTTACCAGCACCATGGCGATAGCCACGAGAACTTTATCTGCCACAGGGTCAAGGAAAGCACCAAACCGGGTACTCTGGTTCCAGCGGCGTGCCAGAAAACCATCGAACCAGTCAGTCACCGCCGCGACGCAGAAAATGAGCGCGGCGGCAAACGGCGACCAGGTGACAGGCAGATAAAAGACCAATACAAAGAATGGGATAAGGATGACACGGAACAGTGTAAGCAACGTAGGGATATTAAATTGCATAATGACGGGTAACTATCTGTTGTCAGTAAGATTACCCCTATGTTGCTACAGAGACATCAATGTTTCAACGACCAGAAGATCTTTTCTGCCAGACCTTGCGAAATACCCGGCACTTTTGCAATTTCCTCGACGCTGGCGTTACGTAAACCTTGCAAACCGCCCATATATTTCAACAACATTTGCCGACGTTTTGGCCCGACGCCTTCAATGGTTTCCAGGGAACTGGTATTTTTGACCTTCGCCCGTTTTTTACGGTGCCCGCCAATCGCGTGATCATGTGATTCATCGCGAATATGCTGGATAACATGCAGCGCGGGTGAATCTGGCGGCAAACTAAATCCCTCACCTTCCGGCTCAAAGAACAGCGTTTCCAGTCCAGCCTTACGATCTGCTCCTTTGGCAACGCCAAGTAGCAGCGGATGATTTTTATCCCATGAGACATCCAGTTCGGCGAAGACATTTTTCGCCTGCGCAAGCTGGCCTTTGCCGCCGTCGATAAGGATCACATCCGGGATCTTACTGTCGTCAATGGCTTTACCATAACGCCGACGCAGCACCTGATTCATCGCCGCATAATCATCGCCCGGCGTGATGCCTGTAATGTTATAGCGCCGATACTCCGCACGCAGCGGGCCGTTAGCATCAAACACCACACAGGAAGCGACGGTTTGTTCGCCCATGGTATGGCTGATGTCAAAGCACTCCATCCGCTTCACTTCCGGCAATTTCAACACGCTGGCAAGCGCGGTCAGTCGCTGGTGAACGGTAGATTGCTGCGAAAGTTTGCTGGTTAAGGCCGTCGCCGCATTGGTGCGCGCGAGTTTCAGATAACGCGCCCTATCGCCGCGAGGTTTGGTTTGAACATTAATCTTGCGTCCCGCCAGTTCTGAAAGGGAATCGGCGAGCAGCGTTTTATCGCTAAGATTAAAATCGAGCAGGATCTCACCCGGTAAGGTGCGCATCTGGCTGCCTTGTAAATAGAACTGACCTACGAAGGTTTCTACCACCTCGCTCAGTTCCGTACCGCCAGGCACTTTCGGGAAATAGCTGCGGCTGCCGAGCACTTTGCCCTGACGAATGAACAATACGTGGACACAAGCCATGCCCGCATCGAACGCCACACCAATAACGTCAAGGTCGTCGCCGGTATTGGAAACAAACTGTTTTTCGGTGACGCGTCGCACCGCCTGAATTTGGTCGCGAATACATGCCGCTTCTTCAAACTCCAGATTCTGGCTGGCAGTTTCCATACGGCTAATGAGTTGCGTAAGCACCTGATCATCTTTGCCAGACAAAAACAGGCGCACATACTCGACCTGCTGAGCGTATTCTTCTTCACTCACCAGTCCTTCAACGCACGGTCCCAGACAGCGCCCTATCTGGTATTGCAGACACGGACGCGAGCGATTGCGATAAACACTATTTTCGCACTGGCGAATGGGGAAAATCTTTTGCAGTAGCGCCAGTGTTTCACGTACGGCATAGCCATTCGGGAACGGGCCGAAATATTCACCTTTGGCATGCTTTGCACCACGATGCATCGCCAGACGCGGGTGGGTATCGCCACTCAGGAAGATAAAAGGATAAGATTTATCATCGCGTAGCAAAACGTTGTAACGCGGCTGATAGAGTTTGATGTAGTTGTGTTCCAGCAACAGCGCTTCGGTTTCTGTATGCGTAACCGTTACATCAATTTGCTGGATCTGGGCGACCAGCGCTTCGGTTTTGCGCGAAGCGAGGTTGCTGCGGAAATAGCTGGAAAGCCGTTTTTTCAGGTCTTTCGCTTTGCCGACATAGATAACCGTACCACCAGCATCGTACATGCGATAAACGCCTGGCTGGCTGGTTACGGTTTTTAAAAACGCTTTTGCGTCAAACTGATCACTCACTGACTTGATAATGTCTCCGCATTACACAGACCATGGCGAATTGCCAGGTGAGTCAGCTCAACATCGCCATGAATGTTTAGTTTACTGAACATACGATAGCGGTAGCTGTTCACCGTTTTCGGACTGAGATTGAGCTGTTCTGAGATCTCATTGACCTTCTGGCCCTTAGTGATCATCAGCATAATCTGCAATTCACGTTCAGACAAACTGGCAAATGGGCTTTCTGTTTTTTCTGGTTCGATCTGGCTTAACGCCATTTGTTGAGCGATATCAGAAGCAATGTAACGCTGCCCTGAATAGACAGAACGAATCGCACTCACGACTTCCTGCGGAGCCGCGCCTTTGCTGAGGTAGCCAGCAGCACCTGCCTGCATGACTTTCGCTGGTAAAGGGTTTTCTGTATGGACCGTAAGCATGATGATTTTAACATCAGCTGTGGAACGCGCGATTTTACGCGTCGCCTCAAGACCGCCAATGCCCGGCATACTCATGTCCATTAGCACCACGTCAACGGCATTTGTCCGGCACCACTTAACGGCGTCTTCACCGCACGATGCCTCTCCGACGACTTTTATACCCTTAATATCTTCCAGAATGCGTCGTATCCCTGCGCGCACCAGTTCGTGGTCATCAACAAGTAGAACGTTGATCAAAGGAATATCTCCAGAAATAGGGATAACGCTACTGATAGTTAGTCATTCGTATATTAGCGGTTTTTATTGCAACTTTGAAACGTTAAAAATGGTGGGTATTCGATTTTTCTCTCGTTTTTGTCAATTCGATTGTCCACAGTTATGGTCACGCCCGTCACCAACGGCTTACCGGATCGTTTCACAGTAAGCCCTACGATGAAATGTGACAAAAATTGACTTTATTCAGCAAAAATGAAAATCAGCCCGCTGAATATGTAACATTAATTAACCCGAACAATACGGGCAAAAAACATTCATGATAAAAATATTTATTGGTCATTATATTAACGTATTTTATAGCACTGCCGATATCACGCTCAAAAAACAACCACTGCTATTTTTAGCAAAGCTTATGGTATACTCCGCCGCCTTAACATTTTTCACCACAAATTTTCATTGCAACATGACGAGGAAAATAAATGAGTACGCCTGATTTTTCTACTGCCGAGAATAATCAAGAACTGGCAAATGAAGTCTCCTGCCTGAAAGCGATGCTGACGCTGATGCTGCAGGCGATGGGACAAGCTGACGCGGGCCGCGTGATGTTAAAGATGGAAAAACAGCTTGCGCTGATCGAAGACGAAACCCAGGCTGCAGTATTTTCCAAAACGGTTAAGCAAATTAAACAAGCCTACCGTCAGTAATATAAAACCGGCTGAGAGCGTGCCTTTCAGCCGGTTATTGACAAAATCATCGCTATCTCTGCTGATGTCTTCCCTTCCGCCGTCCATTTCAGAATTTCTTTTTCGCGCTTGCTGAAATTCATCTCTGGCGTCATCACTATTTCATCATTTAAACGCATCAGAGCCATCAGACTTTCGCGCACCAGTAACTGCATTTTTAATTGCAGTTCATCACTAAGAATGGGTATTTCGCGCGTGCTGCAACGGGAAAAGGACAAAAAGCCCAGCGCCCGATTTGGCAGCATTAAATACTGAGTGACACCGCGGCGTAAACCATGTGCGTGCGCGGCTTCCCATAATGGCTGTGCTTCGCTGAATAAGTCATCATTCCACATTAAATGGCCCTGACTAAAGTTTTCAGGGTTCAGCACAGGATCAATTGCGAGAAAATTTTTTGCCTGATAATAACTAACCCACGACTCAGGGTAATTGGTGTAGAAAGCCACTTTAGGTCGCGTGAATGGTACCGGGTGGCGAACACATAACGAATAGTAATCGTACTCCAGCTGCTGAGCCTGAAGCTCTATTTCATGGTAGGCCTCTTCTGCGGCCTCCATCCTCTGAAAACGCAACAGCATCGTGCGACGCCAGCTGAAAAAATCCGTATCCTGCATAGTAAACCGCAACGCCCCTGAGAGTGAGTATCATTTATAATGATAATTCAAACTATCACATAAATAAGATTTATATATAATTTATATTATTCAGGCAATGAATTACTTTTGCAAGCCATCGCATTCTCTTATGTTATTAATGAGTTATGCTGATTTGTTAAGCAGTTTTATCACGCTTGAAATGGCGTCCCGCCCCGACAGGTGAATCGTCGGGGCTGATTTTTTCTTATTATTGCAGCAGAAGCTTCTCGAGGAACTGGCGGGTGCGAGGCTGCTGGGGATCGGCAAATAACGCTTTTGCTGCCCCCTGCTCGACTATCCGCCCCTGGTCCATAAAGATCGCCCGGTCCGCAACATCCCGGGCAAAGCTCATTTCGTGTGTCACAATCACCATCGTGCGCTTTTCCTGCGCCAGCTGGCGGATGGTGTTCAGGACTTCGCCCACCAGCTCTGGATCCAGCGCCGACGTTGGCTCGTCAAACAAAATCACCTCAGGACGCATTGCCAGTGCACGCGCAATCGCAACACGCTGCTGTTGACCGCCAGACAAACGACGTGGATAGCTGGTTTCTTTACCGGCCAGCCCAACTTTCGCCAGCAGCTCGCGAGCGCGCGCCGTGGCCTCTTCTTTCGGTTCGCCTTTGACGATCACCGGCCCTTCAATAATGTTTTCCAGCACCGTACGATGCGGAAACAAATTAAAGTTCTGGAAGACAAACCCGACGTGCTGACGCAACTGGCGAATCAGCGATTTTTGCTGACTTAATGAACGTGCAGTATCAATAGTGATATCGCCAACGGTGATCGTTCCCGCTTCCGGTTGTTCCAGCAGATTTATGCTACGTAGCAATGTGGTTTTGCCGGAACCACTCGGACCGATAATTGCCACCACTTCGCCAGGCTTTACCTCGAGGTCGATACCGTGCAGCACCGTCTGACCGTGGAATTTTTTCACCAGGTTCTTAACTTCAATGGCACTCATTTTGGTTCTCTCTCCTGGCGATTAAGTTGATTCTCAAAATGGTTCTGCAACGTCGATAACACAGTCGCCATGATCCAGTAGATGAGCGAAGCCGCCAGGTACATGGTGAACACCTCCAGCGTGCGCGAGGTAATCAACTGCGCCTGACGGAACAGCTCCGGCACCTGGATTGTCGCGGCCAGCGACGTATCTTTTACCAGACTGATAAAGCTGTTCGACAGCGGCGGCAACGCCACCCGCGCCGCCTGTGGCAAAATCGCGCGACGCATGGTCTGCCACGGCGTCATACCAATACTGGCAGCGGCTTCCCACTGACCTTTATCAATAGAAGAAATGGCGGCGCGCAGCGTTTCGGCGGCATAGGCGGCAGTGTTCAGCGACAGACCAATCATTGCTGACGGAATGGGATCTAATTCGATACCAAACTGCGGCAGGCCGTAATAGATCATAAACAGTTGTGCGATGAGCGGCGTACCACGAAAAATAGAGATATAAAAACGCGCCAGCCAGCGCACGGGCCAGATTGGCGACAGGCGCATCAGCGCGAGAATAAACCCGAGTAGTAAGCCAAAAAACATGCCGCCGATACTGAGTTGCAGGGTATACCCAGCCCCTTTCAACAGGAACGGCAAGGAATCAATAACCAGTTGTATACTTTCTTGCATGAGCGTTCCCGGAGCTAAACGTGGGGATGATAGGCGAACAGCGCAGGCGCGCCGCCGGTATGAATAAACAGAATCGGCCCTTCATCTTTGAAGCGTTTCTGACTGATACCGTCAATCAGCCCCGCCATCGCTTTTCCGGTATACACAGGATCAAGCAGAATGCCTTCCAGACGCGCCAGCAATTTCACTGCTTCCATGCCTTCGTCGTTCGGCACGCCGTAGCCAGGTGCAAAATAGTCATCCCAGAGTAAAATTTCCGCTGATGCGGTCAGCTCCAGTTCTTTCGCAATCGCCTGTTGTAGGTTAACCACTTTCGGCAATTGATCGGCAACGGAACGCGACACGGTCACGCCAATCAGTTCGCTTTCAGGCATCAGGTGTTCCAGCCCAACAGCCAGTCCGGCGTGAGTTCCGGCACTGCCCGATGCGACTACCACCGACGAAATATTAACCGCCCCTTCACACTGTTGCGCGATTTCCAGCGCACTCTCCACATAACCTAGCGCGCCAAGAGCATTAGAACCGCCAACCGGAATGACATACGGGCGAAAGCCTTGTGCTTCGACTCGCGTCGCCAGTTCTTCCAGTTGGGCATTGGGATCGGTCAGTGCGTCGCACATTTCAATCTGGGTATTGAACAGATCCAGCAACAAACGATTGCCGTTGGTTAAATAGTTTTCTGCGGTTGTGCCAATAGGATTTTCCAGCAGCGCCACGCAGTGCAGACCGAGTTTCGCCGCGACTGCGGCAGTCTGGCGCACATGGTTAGACTGGATCGCGCCGGCAGTAATCAGCGTATCGGCACCTTCGCGCAGGGCATCTGCCGCGAGAAATTCCAGCTTACGTAATTTATTGCCGCCCATTGCCATGGGGGTGACCTCATCCCGTTTGATGAAAATTTCCCGTCCAAGATAATCAGAAAAGCGCGGCAGATATTCGAGCGGCGTTGGCGCGCCGATAAACTCCAACCGTGGAAAACGGGTTAAATTATGCAGTGGCATAACAGCCTCCGATGTGTGTTGTTGTGATTTTCTTATTATGCACGCTGAAAACGCGTAAATAAAAAAGGCGCTAGTGAAAGCGCCCTTTTTTGTCATTATGCTGATTATTTGGTCACATCAGCACCAAACCATTTTTCGGAAAGAGCTTGCAGAGTGCCGTCTTTTTGCATTTCCGCAATTGCATCATTCACCGCTTTCAGCAGGTCTTCATTTCCTTTACGCAGCGCCACGCCAGACTCCTGACGGGAGAATGCTTCACCGGTTACTGCCAGCGTATCGTTGGTTTTCTTCACCAGATCCAGCGCCGCCAGACGATCAACGAGGATCGCATCGATACGCCCTACGCGCAGATCCTGATATTTGGTCGGGTCATCATCATAGGTACGCACATCGACACCCTGAACATTCTGCCGCAGCCACTCTTCATAGTTGGTGCCCAGACCGACACCCACTTTTTTGCCTTTCAGATCAGCAGCCGTTTTAATGGTGCCTTCGTTACCTTTTTTCACCAGCGCCTGAATACCGGAAATGGTGTAAGGGGTAGAGAAATCGTATTTTTTCTTGCGCTCGTCAGAAATGGTGACCTGATTAATCACCACATCAATGCGTTTAGAGTCCAGCGACGCCAGCATACCGTCCCATTTGGTCGGTTTTAGTGACGCCTCAACGCCAAGATGTTTTGCCAGCTGTTGGGCAAATTCCACTTCAAAACCGGTTAATTTGCCGTCATCCCCCTGAAAACTGAACGGCGGATAAGTGCCTTCCAGCCCTACCAGCAGCGTGCCGCTCTCTTTGACTTTATTAAGCAGACCTTCATCTGCAAAACTTTTAACGCTCATGCCCGCAACCAGCGCCACGGCCATCACACCCATCAATGCCTGACGTCCCAGATGTGCTAATTTCATATTCACCCCGAATGTTGTTATGTCTGTTTGCAGTGTAGAGCCATTGTTTGTAAACACAAAAACAACTCCGCTACATCTTATTCTTATTTAATATATATCAGAAGCAGGCAGGCTGGAGGATTTCTGCACAAGTCCGGTACAGGTTTGGCGCTGATAGTGTTGATACTTCCGTAATGCGATGCGGTAATTGTTGGTGCTGGTGGTGGGCAGCCACGGGGCGAGGATTTCATCAAGGAAACCGTCCTGCAGCTGATCGAGGGAAATATTTTGCTCATGTAGATGATTACCCAAACGGCGCAGACGAACGACATATTCACGCACCGTACCTGGGCTCATTTCAGTTTGCTCAAAAAGAAATTTCTTAAAGCCGATAATATCGAAAAAATCACTCTGCGTTTTGCAATGTAAATCACCGCAAAATCGGCACAATGCCGCCCATGATTGTTGTTCCGTTTGCCAGCCTTTTTCATCAAGCAGCGTGTCCAGGCGGGAAATCTCGATTTTATTCACTATTTTGCCGTCGCGAACTAAGGTAATGCGATCGAGTAATTTACGGCAATGCGCGCAATGGGTCTGGCTGTGTTTAAAGTCTTTAAGATAGCGGCTTAATGGCCGTCTTTTCAGGTGCTGCACCATCATTAAGAACTCCTGGTAGTCAAAGTTAAAGTGCGGCATTTACTGACGTTATAACTTACCCAGTTTAGTGCGTAACCGTTTAATGTCCTGGCTGTGTAACTGACTGACCCGCGATTCCCCGACCTCCAGCACCGCGCCAATCTCTTTGAGATTCAGCTCTTCCTGGTAATAGAGGGTTAATACCAGTTTTTCGCGCTCCGGCAACGTTTCGATGGCTTCCATCACCCGCTGGCGCAGATTACTGTCCAGCAGTTGTTGTAGCGGGTTTTCTCGCTGATGATCATCAGTAACCAGTTCGATGCTATCGCCGTGCTCTTCACGCCACTCATCGTAGGAGAAGAGCTGGCTGTTATTGGTGTCGAGCAGCATTTGACGATAATCGGCAATATCGATCCCTAAACGTTCCGCTACCTCAGTTTCCGTGGCGTTGCGGCCAAGTTCCTGCTCCAGTTGCCCTATTGCCTGTGCCACTTCACGCGCGTTGCGTCGCACGCTGCGCGGCACCCAGTCACGGCTGCGAAGTTCATCCAGCATAGCGCCACGGATACGCTACACTGCGTAAGTTGTAAATGCCGTTCCTTGTAGGGCGTCATAGCGTTCGACAGCATTAAGTAACCCAATGCCGCCCGCCTGTAGCAGATCGTCAAGTTCCACGCTCGCGGGCAGTCGAACCTGCAGGCGCAATGCTTCGTGACGCACCAGCGGGACATAACGCTGCCACAGCGAGTGTTTATCCATTACACCTTCAGCGGTATAGAGTGAATTCACGATAAACAGCCCTGCGTTATATGAGTTATCGGCATGATTATCCGTTTCTGCAGGGTTTTTAATCGGACGATTAGTGGGTGAAATGAGGGGTTATTTGGGGGTTACGCAAAAAGCCGAATGTAAAAAACCCCGCCGGTGGCGGGGTTTGAGAGGCATTCAGACGATTAACCCTGCAGCAGAGACAGAACCTGCTGCGGTACCTGGTTGGCTTTTGCCAGCACGGAGTTACCGGCCTGCTGGATAATCTGCGCTTTCGACATGTTGGACACTTCGGTCGCATAGTCGGCGTCCTGAATACGGGACTGCGCTTCAGACAGGTTGGTAGTGGTGTTGTTCAGGTTGGTGACTGCGGAATCCAAACGGTTTTGCACCGCACCCAGGGAGGAGCGGAATTTGTCGATGGAGCTGATGGCTTCATCCAGAGCTTTCAGGGGATCGGCTGTCGTAGCTGCTTTTGTTTCAGCATCTGTCGTCAATTTACCATCAGCATCTTTATAAACTGCCTTACCGCTGCCGTTAGTCACTGAACCATCATCCTGTAGGTAAAAATCTACAGTATCAGATGTGGTCAACGCCTCGTTGTTATCAACATAAACCGAATCAACACCTTTTGTTACAGCGCCAGTTGTGCCGTTGACGCTATAACCTGCAGTAGTGAAATCAACATTGTTTCCCGAGGTTGATACAGCTTTATCGAAAGCTGCCTGATCAACTTTTGCACCTGTTACTGAATAAGTAATAGTGTCCGGCGTAGTACTATTACCGGTAAAGGAGATAGAGGTACCGCCAATGTCAATGGTTGTCGCTTTGGTATTATTGGCTGCAAGTGTGGACAGACTAGCCTCAGTCAAAGAAGCACCAGAGCCGTTTTTCGTTAAGCGCCCAGTTGTATCAATGTAGAGTTTATCTCCATTGCTTGCCGTAATTTTACCATCACTGCTGATCTGAACATCCTGTGCAGAACCATCGATAGTAATAGTGCCCTTAGCGGTATCACCAACTCCCGGGGTCAAATATTTCTGAACATCGGCAGCTGAAGCCGTTGTGGTATCAAAAGAGTATGACTTACTTGCACTGTCATACTTGTAATTCGTTGCACTAGCCGCCGTTCCGAAGCCGTTATTAATGGTTGCCTGAACAGTATCACCATCACTAACTCCAGCCAGCAAATCAGACGCTTTAGCAGCATCGTAACCCGCACTCACAGTATATTTGTTGCCGACCACTGTTGCATTAGCAGCTACCAAGTCAGCTTTAGATGCAGCAGTATTAGCCACAGCCCCGCCACCATTCACATTAAACCCATTCAGCCCCAGCGTATCAGAGTCAATTTTCTTCAGATCAATAGTGATAGTCTGGCCGTCATTCGCACCAACCTGAATTTTCATCGAACCGTCTTTTGCCAGTACGTTCACGCCGTTGAACTGGGTCTGACCGGATACGCGGTCAATTTCGTCGAGACGGGATTTGATTTCGTCCTGAATGGAGTCCAGATCCGAATCAGAGTTAGTCCCGGTAGAAGCCTGAACCGTCAGCTCACGGATACGCTGTAAGTTGTTGTTGATTTCGGACAGCGCGCCTTCAGTGGTCTGTGCAACAGAAATACCGTCGTTGGCGTTACGTGCAGCCTGAGTCAGGCCTTTAATGTTAGAAGTAAAACGGTTAGCAATCGCCTGACCCGCGGCGTCATCCTTCGCGCTGTTAATACGCAAGCCAGAAGACAGACGCTCGATAGAACTCGACAGCGCAGACTGGTTCTTGTTGATATTATTTTGAGTGATCAGCGAGAGGCTGTTGGTATTAATGACTTGTGCCATGATTCGTTATCCTATATTGCAAGTCGTTGATTACGTTTTGGGTTTCCACCCGTCGGCTCAATCGCCGTCAACCCTGTTATCGTCTGTCGTAAAACAACCTTTAGAATTTTTTTCACAAACAGCCATTTTTTGTTAGTCGACGAAATACTCTTTTCTCTGCCCCTTATTCCCGCTATTAAAAAAAACAATTAAACGTAAACTTTGCGCAATTCAGGCCGATAACCCCGGTATTCGTTTTACGTGTCGAAAGATAAAAGGAAATCGCATGGCAAGTATTTCATCGCTGGGAGTCGGGTCAGGTCTGGATTTAAGTTCAATCCTTGATAGCCTCACCGCCGCGCAAAAAGCGACGCTAACCCCTATTTCAAATCAGCAATCGTCGTTTACCGCTAAACTTAGCGCCTACGGTACGCTGAAAAGCGCGCTGACGACTTTCCAGACCGCCAATACTGCATTGTCTAAAGCCGATCTTTTTTCCGCCACCAGCACCACCAGCAGCACCACCGCGTTCAGTGCCACCACCGCGGGTAACGCCATCGCCGGGAAATACACCATCAGCGTCACCCATCTGGCGCAGGCGCAAACCCTGACCACGCGCACCACCAGAGATGATACGAAAACGGCGATCGCCACCAGCGACAGCAAACTCACCATTCAACAAGGCGACGACAAAGATCCGATTACCATTGATATCAGCGCGGCTAACTCATCGTTAAGCGGGATCCGTGATGCCATCAACAACGCAAAAGCGGGCGTAAGTGCGAGCATCATTAACGTGGGTAACGGTGAATATCGTCTGTCAGTCACATCAAATGACACCGGCCTTGATAATGCGATGACACTCTCGGTCAGCGGTGATGATGCGCTACAAAGTTTTATGGGCTATGACGCCAGTGCCAGCAGCAACGGTATGGAGGTCTCGGTCGCCGCCCAGAATGCGCAGCTGACGGTCAACAACGTCGCCATCGAGAACAGCAGCAACACTATCAGCGACGCGCTGGAAAACATCACTCTGAACCTGAACGATGTCACCACGGGCAACCAGACGCTAACCATCACTCAGGACACCTCCAAAGTGCAAACGGCGATTAAAGACTGGGTGAATGCCTATAACTCGCTAATAGATACCTTCAGCAGCCTGACCAAATACACCGCCGTAGATGCGGGAGCTGATAGCCAGAGTTCTAGCAATGGCGCACTGCTCGGCGACTCCACGCTGCGGACGATTCAGACGCAGTTGAAGTCGATGCTGAGTAATACCGTCAGTTCTTCCAGCTATAAAACGCTGGCGCAGATTGGTATCACGACCGATCCCAGCGATGGCAAACTGGAACTGGATGCCGACAAACTCACCGCTGCACTGAAAAAAGATGCCAGCGGCGTAGGTGCATTGATTGTTGGCGATGGTAAAAAAACCGGCATCACAACCACCATCGGCAGCAACCTGACCAGTTGGCTTTCGACAACGGGCATTATTAAAGCCGCTACCGATGGCGTTAGTAAAACCCTGAATAAGTTAACTAAAGACTACAACGCCGCCAGCGATCGCATTGATGCGCAGGTCGCGCGCTACAAAGAACAATTTACCCAACTGGACGTTTTAATGACCTCGTTAAACAGCACCAGCAGCTACTTAACGCAGCAGTTCGAAAACAACAGTAATTCCAAGTAATCATTATTCATCGGGAGACAGGTCATGTACGCGGCAAAAGGCACCCAGGCCTATGCACAAATTGGCGTCGAAAGCACCGTAATGAGCGCCAGCCAACAGCAGTTGGTCACCATGCTATTTGATGGAGTGCTGAGCGCACTGGTTAGAGCGCGACTGTTTATGCAGGACAACAATCAGCAAGGCAAAGGCGTCTCTTTGTCAAAAGCGATCAACATCATTGAGAACGGACTGCGGGTGAGTCTTGATGAAGAGAGCAAAGACGAATTAACCCAAAACTTAATTGCTCTTTATAGCTATATGGTCAGGCGTTTGCTGCAAGCCAATTTACGCAACGATGTCTCAGCAGTCGAAGAGGTGGAAGCATTAATGCGTAATATTGCCGATGCCTGGAAAGAGTCTTTACTCTCCCCTTCTTCGATTCAGGACCCAGTCTGATGAACAATGCACCGCATTTGTATTTCGCCTGGCAACAACTCGTCGAAAAAAGCCAGCTCATGTTACGCCTGGCAACGGAAGAACAATGGGACGAACTCATCGCTAGCGAAATGGCGTATGTGAATGCGGTGCAGGAGATCGCACACCTGACTGAAGAGGTTGCCCCGTCCACTACGATGCAGGAGCAGCTCCGCCCGATGCTGCACCTGATTCTCGACAACGAAAGCAAGGTAAAGCAGTTATTACAGATTCGGATGGATGAACTGGCGAAACTGGTCGGTCAGTCATCGGTGCAAAAATCGGTGTTAAGTGCCTATGGCGATCAGGGCGGCTTTGTGCTGGCTCCGCAGGATAACCTCTTTTGAATCTTAATGAGCCGATGGCTCGCGAATAATCCGATTACGGCTACGCTTCTAATATTCCCCTTGAATGGAGTCGAAGAATGCGTAATCCCACGCTGTTACAATGTTTTCACTGGTATTACCCGGAAGGCGGTAAGCTCTGGCCTGAACTGGCCGAGCGCGCAGACGGTTTTAATGATATTGGTATCAATATGGTCTGGTTGCCGCCCGCCTATAAAGGCGCATCGGGCGGCTATTCGGTCGGCTACGACTCCTATGATTTATTTGATCTAGGTGAGTTTGATCAGAAAGGCAGCATCCCTACTAAATATGGTGATAAAGCACAACTGCTGGCCGCCATTGACGCCCTGAAACGTAATGACATTGCGGTGCTGCTGGACGTGGTAGTCAACCACAAAATGGGCGCGGATGAAAAAGAAGCTATTCGCGTGCAGCGTGTAAATGCTGATGACCGTACGCAAATTGACGAAGAAATCATTGAGTGTGAAGGCTGGACGCGTTACACCTTCCCCGCTCGTGCCGGGCAATACTCGCAGTTTATCTGGGATTTCAAATGTTTTAGCGGTATCGACCATATCGAACACCCTGATGAAGATGGCATTTTTAAAATTGTTAACGACTATACCGGAGAAGGCTGGAACGATCAGGTTGATGATGAACTCGGTAATTTCGATTATCTGATGGGTGAGAATATCGATTTTCGCAATCATGCCGTGACGGAAGAGATTAAATACTGGGCGCGCTGGGTGATGGAACAAACGCAATGCGACGGCTTTCGTCTTGATGCGGTCAAACATATTCCGGCATGGTTTTATAAAGAGTGGATCGAACACGTACAGGAAGTTGCGCCAAAGCCGCTGTTTATTGTGGCTGAATGCTGGTCGCATGAAGTCGATAAACTGCAAACGTATATTGATCAGGTGGAAGGCAAAACCATGCTGTTTGATGCGCCGCTGCAGATGAAATTCCATGAAGCATCGCGCATGGGTCGCGACTACGACATGACGCAGATCTTCACTGGGACGCTGGTGGAAGCCGATCCTTTTCACGCCGTAACCCTCGTTGCCAACCACGACACCCAACCGTTGCAAGCCCTCGAAGCACCGGTCGAACCGTGGTTTAAACCGCTGGCGTATGCCTTAATTTTGTTGCGGGAAAATGGCGTTCCTTCGGTGTTCTATCCGGACCTCTACGGTGCACATTACGAAGATGTCGGTGGTGACGGGCAAACCTATCCGATAGATATGCCAATAATCGAACAGCTTGATGAGTTAATTCTCGCCCGTCAGCGTTTCGCCCACGGTGTACAGACATTATTTTTCGACCATCCGAACTGCATTGCCTTTAGCCGCAGTGGCACCGACGAATATCCCGGCTGCGTGGTGGTCATGTCGAACGGAGATGATGGCGAAAAAACCATTCATCTGGGAGAGAATTACGGCAATAAAACCTGGCGTGATTTTCTGGGGAACCGGCAAGAGAGCGTAGTGACAGACGAAAACGGCGAAGCGACCTTCTTTTGCAACGGCGGCAGCGTCAGCGTGTGGGTTATCGAAGAGGTGATTTAAATCCATCCCCGGCGGCAAGCCGGGGAGATTTCATTACGGCAGTGGCGTCGGTAACGGCGCTTTATCCAGCGCGGCGGCACACTCTGCCGTCGGGCGATCCACACGCTCCATCGTCATACCATCGTACTCAATGGTGTTACCGTCACGCTCAACCTCGTACAGCTCACGTTTTACGGTAACGTTAGTGAGATCATCAGACATCAATGTCAACTTACCCGGCACGGCAATCCCCCGCTGCCACTGACGGCAATCCAAGGTATCGCCCTCTTTAGTGACAATCAGGCTGCCTATCGCTTCCGGACTGACCAGCGCACGTTGCGGCCCTTTGGTCTGCCAGTAGCCCGCCAGCCAGTCCGGCGCGGGGGTTTTCACGACATTGTTATAGTTTTCGACTTCGGCACAGCCCGCCAGCAACATGAGCGCGCCTGCAATTGCGAGTTTTTTCATCATTCGTCCTGCATGAGAAGAAAAGAGGATTGTGGCATTAAAGCTCTGATGTCGCCAGCCTTTCCAGGTTCAGAGAGAAATTTGATCTAACTATTATTTTTGTGAATTATTACCCCGAAAATAAATTTGCATGGTGTATGATTCGCGGCTCTTGTTTCAAACCTTCTGAGTTCAGAGGCTACATTCATGTCATGGCAGCAATTCAAACACGCCTGGTTGATTAAATTCTGGGCACCCATCCCTGCGGTCATCGCGGCGGGTATTCTCTCCACTTACTATTTTGGCATTACTGGCACCTTTTGGGCTGTCACGGGTGAATTTACCCGTTGGGGCGGTCAGCTCCTGCAGCTGTTTGGCGTCCATGCTGAAGAGTGGGGTTATTTTAAAATTATCCATCTGGAAGGATCGCCATTAACCCGGATCGACGGCATGATGATCCTCGGTATGTTTGGCGGCTGCTTTGCTGCTGCGCTGTGGGCCAACAATGTCAAACTACGCATGCCACGCAGCCGTATCCGCATTATGCAGGCCATCATTGGCGGCATTATCGCCGGTTTTGGCGCGCGTCTGGCAATGGGCTGTAACCTGGCGGCGTTCTTTACCGGCATTCCTCAGTTCTCGCTGCATGCCTGGTTCTTTGCCATCGCCACTGCCATTGGTTCATGGTTTGGCGCGCGCTTTACCCTGCTGCCCATCTTCCGTATTCCCGTGAAAATGCAGAAAGTTTCTGCCGCCTCACCGCTGACGCAAAAACCGGATCAGGCGCGGCGTCGTTTTCGTCTCGGGATGCTGGTCTTTTTCGGCATGCTGGGCTGGGCGCTGCTCACGGCGATGAACCAACCAAAACTGGGGCTGGCAATGCTGTTTGGCGTCGGCTTTGGTTTACTGATTGAACGTGCGCAAATCTGCTTTACTTCGGCGTTCCGCGATATGTGGATCACCGGACGTACCCATATGGCGAAAGCAATCATTATCGGTATGGCGGTGAGTGCCATCGGGATCTTCAGTTACGTACAGTTAGGCGTTGAACCTAAAATCATGTGGGCGGGACCAAATGCGGTAATTGGTGGTTTACTTTTTGGTTTTGGCATCGTGCTGGCAGGCGGCTGCGAAACCGGCTGGATGTACCGCGCGGTAGAAGGCCAGGTGCACTACTGGTGGGTCGGTCTGGGCAACGTGATCGGCTCAACGATTCTGGCGTATTACTGGGATGATTTCGCTCCGGCGCTGGCCACCGACTGGGACAAAATCAACCTGCTGAAAACTTTTGGTCCGATGGGAGGCCTGCTGGTGACATATTTGCTGCTGTTTGCTGCGCTGATGTTGATTATCGGCTGGGAAAAACGCTTCTTCCGCCGTGAGGCACCGCAGACTGCTAAGGAGATCGCATGAAAAATATCGTTCCTGATTACCGCCTTGATATGGTGGGTGAACCCTGCCCTTATCCGGCAGTCGCAACCCTTGAGGCGATGCCGCAATTAAAAAAAGGTGAGATCCTGGAAGTGGTGAGCGACTGTCCGCAGTCGATCAATAATATTCCACTGGATGCGCGTAATCACGGCTACACGGTGCTGGATATTCAGCAAGACGGGCCGACCATTCGTTATTTAATTCAGAAGTAATCCCTCATTCCCGCTGTGGCCCACAGCGGGAACATCGTTACCTCTGACACATAGATTTTACCCGCCCCCTCTCCTATTCTTTTCAGTATGATCTCAGGAGGTTGCTATGTGTGGACGCTTTGCCCAATCCCAAACGCGTGAGGATTACCTTGCGCTTCTCGCGGAAGATATTGAACGCGATATTCCCTACGATCCCGAACCCATTGGCAGATACAATGTCGCGCCGGGAACCAAAGTTCTTCTGCTCAGTGAACGTGATGAACACCTTCATCTGGATCCGGTTTTCTGGGGATATGCTCCCGGATGGTGGGATAAACCGCCGCTGATTAACGCCCGCGTAGAAACTGCCTCAACCAGTCGCATGTTTAAACCGCTCTGGCAACATGGTCGGGCAATCTGTTTTGCCGATGGCTGGTTTGAGTGGAAAAAAGAAGGCGACAAAAAAAGCCTTATTTTATCTATCGCGCTGACGGACAACCTGTTTTTATGGCCGCGATAGGTAGCATACCGTTTGAGCGTGGTGACGAAGCCGAAGGATTTTTGATCGTCACTGCGGCGGCAGATCAAGGTCTGGTAGATATTCATGACCGCCGCCCGCTGGTTCTGTCGCCAGAAGCTGCACGGGAATGGATGCGGCAAGACATTGGTGGTAAAGAAGCCTCAGAAATCGCTACCAGAAGCTGTGTGCCAGCAAACCAGTTCACCTGGCACCCTGTGTCGCGCACGGTGGGTAATGTCAAAAACCAGGGCGCGGAGTTAATTCAACCTGTTTGTTGACATCCTCCACGCCCTGAATGACGAGGACCCCTGCTACGTTCAGGCTGTCGCCTGAATCATTTCGGTGGGTTCCTGCTTCAACGAGCGGCCTGACTGCACCATCTCTCCACAGGCAAGAACGGCGTGCCCCGCCGCTAAAATGTTACGAGCTCCATTTACATCGGCGTTCGCTGTATATCCACATACCTGGCATCTGAATTTACTTTGTGACAGGCGATTTTCTTTCGCTGTATGACCACAGCACGCGCAACGCTGGCTTGTGTACGCTGGCGGAACAGCAAGCACCTGACCGCCACGCCAGAGCTGCTTGTACTCAAGCTGGCGGCGCATTTCATACCAGCCCTGATCCAGTATCGAACGGTTTAAACCTGATTTTGCCCGGACATTGCGCCCCGGCTGGCTGACCGTACCCGCTGCTGACTTTGACATGTTGCTGACCTTCAAATCCTCAATGACTATCATTACGTGGTTTTTGCTGACGGTCGTTGTGACTTTGTGAAGGTAGTCCCTGCGGATATTTGCGATACAGGAATGCAGTCGCTGTATTTTGCGTTTCTGCTTCTGCCAGTTGTTGCTGAATTTGACCTTGCGGCTTAACTGTCGCTGAAGTCTCGCCAGCGTCTTCTGGTTTTTCTGAAAACTGTTTACAGGCTCAAAGACTGTGCCATCTGACAGCGAGGCAAGTTTAGCCACGCCAGCATCCAGCCCGACCATTGATGCTGAAGGGTGAACCGGAGTTGATACTTCACTTTCTGCCTGAATACTGATGTACCACTTACCGCAGGACTGGCTGACAGTGACATTTTTCACAACACCCGTGACCTGACGGCTGTTCCGGTAGCGCATCCAGCCAAGTTTTGGCAGAAAAATACGGCTGTTTTCCTGAGCGAGCTTAACGCCCTGCGGATAGCGGAATGCATCATTCTGTCACCGCTTTTTGAATCAGGGGAACGCCGAGCGCTTCTGGAAAAAGTTTTTGCAGGCCTGCTCAGGGTCTTTCAGTGACTGTTGCAATGGCTGTGACGGAGCATCTTTAATCCATTGCGTTTCAGTGGCATTTTTCCACTCAACCAATCAGGAAGCCATTTTCGCGTAAGGGATGTCTTTGTTACCGGCCTTATGATTCTCATTCTGACGTGCCAGAGTACGACTGAAAACGAAACGACATGCGCCTGCGAAGCGCCTCATTTCACGCGCCTGTTGACCACCGGGTCTTAACCGGAATTTGAATACCTGTAGTCGTTTCACAGGGCAAATTATACTTTGGTCTGTGAAAAAAACTGATATCCGACGCGGAAGGCACTGTGTTTTCCTGATGCATGCTCACCGGGTCTTTGTTACCAAGTACCGACGCCAGATTTTTGACCATGACGCGACAGAAAAACTACGCACTTACTTTTCAAATGTATGTGCTTATTTTGAAGCTGAACTGGTTGAAATGGATGGCGAACCAGATCACGTCCATCTGTTAATTAACTATCCCCCCAAACTGGCGATATCCAGTCTGGTAAACAAACAGCCTCAAAGGCGTATCGGGTAGGTTACTGCGACGGGATCGACCAGATATTGCTGCCAGGTATTACCGCAAAGATGTTTTGTGGCGTCCCGGCTATTTTGCCAGTAGCTGCGGAGGTGCGCCAATATCCGTCATCCGCCAATACATTGAACAACAGCAAACACCTGGTCAGATGAAAAAACGAGCCTTATATCCCCGCCCTGAAGGACGGGCTTTTACGGTGCACTGGATAAGCCTGGAGATTATCTACACCTGCATGGACATCATTGTACTATGCCCCGTACATGCTCCATCACATCCTCAACATCAAAGTATTAGAGCCTTGCAAACCATTATGCGTCTCAGTTTGTCTCATCTATCTTACGCAAAAAAAATAGAACTAATATCAAGCGGCGCTATATTGCGTATTAAATAAAACCACCTCAATTACATTAATAAATCTAAATAAATATCATGCAAATAATTTCCATGGTTATTTTTAGGCTATTTAAATTAAAAAAATAAATTATGAGTCAATCATAAATAACAACCTTTAATATAATTTGACTACCAAATTTATATTCGTTCACAAAATAGTCATGCATTGTGTGCAATAGAAACAGTTCAGATAAAAATAGGGATCTACTTCACAATTTAAATGAGAAACTAAAACTTACATCTTGAAATAATCTCATTGATTGGATGAATATTTGTAGTGCAGTGACATCATTTTTAAATAATAGTTCAAATAAAAGGGCTCACGATGAAAAAATTAACAGTGGCAATTTCTGCTGTAGCTGCATCAGTACTGATGGCGATGTCTGCTCAGGCAGCAGAGATTTACAATAAAGACAGTAACAAGCTGGATCTGTACGGAAAAGTTAATGCTAAGCACTACTTCTCTTCTAACGATGCAGATGATGGCGACACAACTTATGTTCGTCTGGGCTTCAAAGGCGAAACTCAAATCAACGATCAACTGACTGGTTTCGGTCAGTGGGAATATGAATTCAAAGGCAACCGTGCTGAATCTCAAGGTTCTTCCAAAGATAAAACCCGTCTTGCCTTCGCTGGCCTGAAATTCGGTGACTACGGCTCCATCGATTATGGCCGTAACTACGGTGTAGCATACGATATCGGTGCATGGACCGACGTTCTGCCAGAATTCGGTGGCGATACCTGGACCCAAACAGATGTGTTCATGACTGGTCGCACCACAGGTGTTGCAACCTATCGTAACAACGACTTCTTTGGTCTGGTTGATGGTCTGAACTTTGCTGCTCAGTATCAGGGTAAAAATGACCGCACTGACGTAACTGAAGCTAACGGTGATGGTTTCGGTTTCTCCACTACTTATGAGTATGAAGGATTCGGTGTAGGTGCAACCTATGCTAAATCTGACCGCACTAATGATCAGGTTATCTACGGTAACAACAGCCTGAATGCATCTGGTCAAAATGCTGAAGTATGGGCAGCTGGTCTGAAATATGATGCGAACAACATCTATCTGGCTACCACCTATTCTGAAACCCAGAACATGACTGTTTTTGGTAATAACCATATTGCCAACAAAGCACAAAACTTCGAAGTAGTTGCACAATATCAGTTCGACTTCGGTCTGCGTCCGTCCGTTGCTTACCTGCAATCTAAAGGAAAAGACTTGGGTGCGTGGGGTGATCAGGACCTGATTGAATATATTGATGTAGGTGCAACCTATTACTTCAACAAAAATATGTCCACTTTTGTTGATTACAAAATCAACCTGATTGATAAGAGCGATTTCACGAAAGCATCTGGCGTTGCTACCGATGATATCGTTGCTGTAGGATTGGTTTACCAGTTCTAATCTGATTACTCAAAGATATGTTGTGGGAGGCTTTGCCTCCCCAACATATAAGTGGCGCTCTCAAGCCACTTTCCTTAGAAGCACTATCTTGCTTCTGACTATATAAATTACCCTTTATTTTCTGGGACGTTTCAACGCCCCATTTTTAATAATACTCAGTGAACAATTAACGTATCAATTAGATTTAATAACAACGATATCCGTACCTAACCTGATATCTAATGTCATAAGCATCCCTTTAATTATCCCCTCAACCTCTTGTAAATTTCCCACTCTTGAGCTCCACATAGCCCAAACGCCGGATGCAAAAAAAATCATACGTGCATCTCTGAAATTGTGATGGAGGAAGTGAGTATCAATTATATGTGCTTATAAACGTTCCCGATTGGCACAGAAGTCACCGGATTGTTCAGGCTCCAATAGGTTGAGTATGTCGTATTTATTTTCCAAAATAAAAATCGATGCTGTTGCTCCTTAATAAAATACTTTTACTCTCTGGACGCTTTTCTTAGCTCTCTTGGTGTTATATTAAAACGATTATGGAACCTTTCAGTAAAACGAGAAGGACACTTGTAACCATTTTCCCTGGCAATCTCGCTGATGGGTTTTACTGTCGTTTGTATAGCAGGACAACGCATTATTTAACCTCACGTCGTCCAATATACTTTGAAAACTTATTCCCTCGCTTGCCAGACGGCGATGCAATGTGGAAACAGAAATGTAGAGATATCTCGCTACCTTGTTTGCTGTCCATTTTGTTCTAGGTTCGGATAGCATTAGGTTATAACAACGACTTATTAATGATTGTTTACTATCTGATAAAAGTAAACAATTAACATGATGTGCTCCTAATGAAAGTAGAACGCCCATTGCTAAGTGTTCCTGAATTTGCGTTGAGAAGCCTCGGGAAATAGATGTTTTTAGTTGCTCCCAACAATATATTAACTCGGGGTTCTGAGGTAAGCAGAAACCTGTCGTGTTACGAATTTGATCAGTTATCGCATAAAATTTTTGAAACTTTTCAATTAGATCAATGGGATAATAAAGCATTTCTGCAAGATAAAGACCTGCTTCTGGATAATTCACAATATAAAATTCATATCCACAGGGAAATAATATTATCTGATTATTATCAACAGTTAGACTATGCGTCTCCCAATTGATAACTTTTTTTCCCTGACGGATACGACATAAAGCTGGCATAAGAGGCTTAACCCTGTGAATCTCATGATGTTTATGCATCCGTATTTCTTCAATCTTTAGGTTAGACTTATCTCTTGCCAGCATACTCTTACCCTATTTTATCTCATAAACTGGTGTTATCTCAGCGGTTGCAATTTTATTGGCATTAAGCATATAACCAACTAACGCTCCGCTGGAATTAGAATCCACAGGAATCTTATCAGTTTTTAGAGCCCATACTTTAAACTGGTAATGATGGGGTTTATCTCCTTTGGGAGGACATGCTCCACCAAATCCTGCATAACCAAAATCATTTCGGCCTTGAACAGCACCAGTCGGAAGTTTTGTACCATCACGTCTTCCTGCATCAGTGGGCAAATATGTTACAGTTGCTGGAATATTAGCAACAGTCCAGTGCCACCATCCACTGCCTGTAGGAGCATCTGGATCATACACAGTTACGGCAAAGCTTTTGGTGCCTTCAGGAGCACCAGACCAGGTTAATGAGGGCGATGTATTACCACCTTCACACCCAAATCCAGAAAATACATGAGACGTTGTAAGTTGCTCTCCTGTTTTTATTTCATTACTAGTGACCTGAAATGCTGCGGCCTGCGCAGAAAATGTTATGAATGCCAATACACTTGAAACGATAAGTTTTTTCATAAAAACCTCATTGTTGTGACCTATCGTTATTTTATTTGATGTGCCTTGATCTCATTATGCATAAAGGCGCAATGATCGCGCAAATGCAATCATAATTATAAAGGTGCCCCGAACATTAGCCATAATATGCACAAATCAGATTCCTGTTATCTCAAGGAGAATTATTTTTTAATGCGGTGCACTTCGTGACAACAAGTTAATGACTAACACACCGGCACAAATCAACATCATGCCTATGATAGCTGGCAGGTCCAGTCGTTGACCAAAAAATCCCCAGGAAAGCAAACTAATCAGAACGATACCGACTCCTGACCAGATAGCATAAGCAATCCCTGTAGGTATATAAGCCAGCGTCTGAGCTAATAACCAGAATGATGCACAATAGCAAATAATTGTGCCAACAGAGGGCCATAACCGTGTAAACCCCTCTGAAAACTTCATTAAGGTTGTACCAATGACCTCTGCAAGTATTGCGCCACCAAGATAAATATAAGGGTTCATAGCATATTCTTTCCTGTTCATACTGGAGAGAATTGTACTACAGTTTGAACACAACTCACCGTTTTCATCCTGGTGTATGTGTATCCAAGGGGCTCTGGCGTGGCAAGAGATAAAGGCAGGAACAATAATGATCAGAAGGAACCCCAGGCTAACGAATGAGTTCACTCTTCCTGGGAGCAAAGCGAAGACAAAACATGTTATCGCGTTTACGGATCGTGGATGGCAGAAAACAACCAGGATCAGGTATCCATTTTAAACCAGAAATTGAGTGAGTTTGCCCCATCCATGCCCCACGCTGTGGGATCGGATATAATTAAACAAGCATAGTCAACAGGTTACACAACCTACACCTGCATGGACATCACTTCCTGATACGCCGCCACCAGCTTATTACGCACCTGAATCCCCATTTGCATAGAAACTGAGGCTTTTTGCATATCGGTCATCACATCGTTTAGCGCCACGCCGGGTTCACCGAGGGTGAATTTTTCTGCCTGCGTGCGGGCGACTGTTTGTGTATCGCTTATGCGATCGAGCGCGGCGTGCAGCTGCCCGGCAAAACTAATGGTCGGTTGCGGCAGTGATTCCTGCGCACGCGCACTCATCGCCGTAGCCTGTAACTGGCTGATAACCCCTTCAATCCCCTGTATCGCTGACATTTTCGTCTCCCGGATAATTTCTGGTAACAAAGCCTACCAGTAAGTCAATAAGACAAAGGCGCTAAATAGCAACAAAAAAACTGGTTTATTGGCGGATAGAAAAAACGAAAGCACAAATAATGGGAGCGTCAATTTTTCGAGTGTGCTGACCCGAGAGTGAGTCTTGTTCCACTTTGCCAATAACGCCGTCCATAATCAGCCACGAAGTGCGCGATGAATGCGACTGCAGCCCAGACAAAATCTCTTGAGTGGCTTAATCGCCTGCGTGCGAATCCGAAAATTCCATTGATTGTTACCGGTTCCGCGGCAGTGGCGGTCATGGTCGCACTGATCCTGTGGGCGAAAGCCCCCGACTACCGCACATTATTCAGCAATCTTTCCGATCAGGATGGTGGCGCAATTGTCAGCCAACTGACGCAAATGAATATTCCTTACCGCTTCAGCGAAGCCAGCGGCGCTATTGAGGTTCCGGCAGATAAAGTTCACGAACTGCGCCTGGCGCAACAAGGTTTGCCCAAAGGCGGCGCGGTCGGTTTCGAACTGCTCGATCAGGAAAAGTTTGGTATCAGCCAGTTCAGCGAACAGGTGAATTATCAGCGGGCGCTGGAAGGCGAGCTTTCTCGTACCATCGAAACTATCGGCCCGGTAAAAGGGGCGCGCGTACATCTGGCAATGCCGAAACCGTCTTTATTCGTCCGTGAACAAAAATCCCCTTCTGCATCGGTGACGGTAAATCTGTTACCCGGCCGCGCACTCGATGAAGGGCAAATTAGCGCTATTGTACATCTGGTTTCCAGCGCGGTTGCTGGTCTGCCGCCTGGAAACGTCACGCTGGTGGATCAGGGCGGGCATCTGTTAACCCAGTCCAATACCAGCGGGCGCGATCTTAATGACGCTCAGTTGAAATATGCCAGCGATGTCGAAGGCCGTATTCAGCAGCGTATTGAAGCGATCCTGTCACCTATTGTTGGTAACGGTAATATTCACGCCTAGGTCACGGCGCAACTGGACTTCGCCAGTAAAGAACAAACGGAAGAACAGTATCGCCCTAACGGTGATGAATCTCATGCGGCGCTTCGTTCACGCCAGCTTAATGAGAGCGAGCAAAGCGGTTCCGGTTATCCGGGCGGCGTACCGGGGGCGTTGTCGAATCAACCGGCACCTGCGAATAACGCGCCAATCAGCACGCCTCCGACAAATCAAAATAACCGCCAGCAGCAGGCGAGCACCACCAGCAATAGTGGGCCGCGTAGCACACAGCGGAATGAAACCAGTAACTACGAAGTCGATCGCACCATTCGTCATACCAAAATGAACGTGGGCGATGTGCAACGTCTGTCAGTCGCGGTAGTGGTGAATTACAAAACCTTGCCAGACGGTAAACCATTGCCTCTCAGCAACGAACAGATGAAGCAAATTGAAGCTCTGACCCGCGAGGCGATGGGCTTTTCTGAAAAACGCGGTGATTCGCTCAATGTTGTTAACTCGCCGTTCAATAGCAGTGACGAAAGCGGCGGAGCACTGCCGTTTTGGCAACAGCAAGTGTTTATCGATCAGTTGCTGGCTGCCGGTCGCTGGTTGCTGGTTGCTGGTACTGCTGGTGGCGTGGTTGCTGTGGCGGAAAGCGGTACGCCCGCAGCTAACACGTCGCGCCGAGGCGGTGAAGACTGTGCAGCAACAGGCGCAGGCCCGCGAGGAAGTGGAAGATGCGGTGGAAGTCCGTCTGAGCAAAGACGAACAACTCCAACAACGGCGCGCTAACCAACGACTGGGGGCAGAAGTCATGAGCCAGCGTATCCGTGAAATGTCTGATAACGATCCGCGCGTGGTGGCGCTGGTCATTCGCCAGTGGATAAATAACGATCATGAGTAACCTGACAGGCACCGATAAAAGCGTCATCCTGCTGATGACCATTGGCGAAGACCGGGCGGCAGAGGTGTTCAAGCACCTCTCCCAGCGCGAAGTGCAAACCCTGAGCGCTGCAATGGCGAACGTCACGCAGATCTCCAACAAGCAGCTAACCGATGTGCTGGCGGAGTTTGAGCAAGAAGCTGAACAGTTTGCTGCACTGAATATCAACGCCAACGATTATCTGCGTTCGGTATTGGTCAAAGCTCTGGGTGAAGAACGTGCCGCCAGCCTGCTGGAAGATATTCTCGAAACCCGCGATACCGCCAGCGGTATTGAAACGCTCAACTTTATGGAGCCGCAGAGCGCCGCCGATCTGATTCGCGATGAGCATCCGCAAATTATCGCCACCATTCTGGTGCATCTGAGGCGCGCCCAGGCCGCCGATATTCTGGCGTTGTTCGATGAACGTCTGCGCCACGACGTGATGTTGCGTATCGCCACCTTTGGCGGCGTGCAGCCAGCCGCGCTGGCCGAACTGACCGAAGTACTGAATGGCTTGCTCGACGGTCAGAATCTCAAGCGCAGCAAAATGGGCGGCGTGAGAACGGCAGCCGAAATTATCAACCTGATGAAAACGCAGCAGGAAGAAGCCGTTATTACCGCCGTGCGTGAATTCGACGGCGAGCTGGCGCAGAAAATCATCGACGAGATGTTCCTGTTCGAGAATCTGGTGGATGTCGATGATCGCAGCATTCAGCGTCTGTTGCAGGAAGTGGATTCCGAATCGCTGCTGATCGCGCTGAAAGGGGCCGAGCAGCCACTGCGCGAGAAATTCCTGCGCAATATGTCGCAGCGTGCCGCCGATATTCTGCGCGACGATCTCGCCAAGCGTGGTCCGGTGCGTCTGTCGCAGGTCGAAAACGAACAGAAAGCGATTCTGCTGATTGTGCGCCGTCTTGCCGAAACTGGCGAGATGGTGATTGGCAGCGGCGAGGATACCTATGTCTGATAATCTGCCGTGGAAAACCTGGACGCCGGACGATCTCGCGCCACCACCGGCAGAGTTTGTGCCAATGGTCGAGTCGGAAGAAACCATTATTGAAGAGGCCGAACCCAGCCTTGAGCAGCAACTGGCGCAACTGCAAATGCAGGCCCACGAGCAGGGTTATCAGGCGGGGATTGCCGAAGGTCGCCAGCAAGGTCACGAACAGGGCTATCAGGAAGGACTGGCCCAGGGGCTGGAACAAGGTCTGGCAGAGGCGAAGGCTCAACAAGCGCCAATTCATGCCCGGATGCAGCAACTGGTCAGCGAATTTCAAACTACCCTTGATGCGCTTGATAGTGTGATAGCTTCGCGCCTGATGCAGATGGCGCTGGAGGCAGCACGTCAGGTGATCGGTCAGACACCAACGGTGGATAACTCGGCACTGATCAAACAGATCCAACAGTTGTTGCAGCAAGAACCGTTATTCAGCGGGAAACCACAGCTGCGCGTACACCCGGATGATCTGCAACGTGTGGATGATATGCTCGGCGCAACTTTAAGTTTGCATGGCTGGCGCTTGCGGGGCGATCCCACCCTCCACCCTGGCGGATGTAAAGTCTCCGCCGATGAAGGCGATCTCGACGCCAGTGTCGCCACTCGCTGGCAAGAACTCTGCCGTCTGGCAGCACCAGGAGTGGTGTAATGACCACGCGCCTGACTCGCTGGCTAACCACGCTGGATAACTTTGAAGCCAAAATGGCGCAGTTGCCTGCGGTACGTCGCTACGGGCGATTAACCCGCGCTACCGGGCTGGTGCTGGAAGCCACCGGATTACAATTGCCGCTCGGCGCAACCTGTGTCATTGAGCGCCAGAACGGCAGCGAAACGCACGAAGTAGAAAGCGAAGTCGTTGGCTTTAACGGTCAACGGCTGTTTTTAATGCCGCTGGAGGAAGTGGAAGGTGTCCTGCCCGGCGCGCGTGTATATGCCAAAAACATTTCGGCAGAAGGGCTGCAAAGCGGCAAGCAGTTGCCGCTCGGTCCGGCGTTATTAGGTCGTGTTCTGGACGGTAGCGGTAAACCGCTCGATGGCCTGCCCTTCCCCGATACGACGGAAACCGGTGCGCTGATTACCCCGCCATTTAACCCGTTGCAACGTACACCGATTGAACATGTGCTGGACACCGGCGTGCGCCCAATCAATGCCCTGCTTACCGTCGGACGCGGGCAGCGTATGGGGCTGTTTGCCGGGTCGGGCGTTGGTAAAAGTGTGCTGCTGGGGATGATGGCACGCTACACCCGCGCCGATGTCATTGTCGTGGGTTTGATTGGTGAACGTGGGCGCGAAGTAAAAGATTTTATTGAGAATATCCTCGGTGCCGAAGGACGTGCACGCTCAGTGGTGATTGCCGCTCCGGCGGATGTTTCTCCGCTCCTGCGAATGCAAGGTGCCGCCTATGCCACGCGCATTGCCGAAGATTTTCGCGATCGTGGTCAGCATGTGTTGCTGATTATGGACTCCCTCACCCGCTACGCGATGGCCCAGCGTGAAATTGCGCTGGCGATTGGCGAACCACCTGCCACTAAAGGTTATCCACCGTCGGTGTTTGCCAAATTACCGGCACTGGTCGAGCGTGCCGGTAATGGCATTAGCGGCGGCGGCTCGATTACCGCGTTTTATACCGTGCTCACCGAAGGCGATGACCAGCAGGACCCCATTGCTGACTCCGCGCGGGCAATCCTCGACGGTCACATTGTGCTGTCTCGCCGACTGGCGGAAGCCGGGCACTATCCGGCTATCGATATTGAAGCGTCGATCAGTCGCGCAATGACGGCGTTGATCAGTGAGCAACATTACGCGCGAGTGCGCACCTTCAAACAGCTGTTGTCGAGTTTTCAGCGTAACCGCGATCTGGTTAGCGTCGGCGCGTATGCCAAAGGCAGCGATCCGATGCTCGATAAAGCCATCGCCCTGTGGCCGCAGCTGGAGGGCTATTTGCAACAAGGCATTTTTGAACGCGCGGACTGGGAAGCGTCTCTCCAGGGGCTGGAGCGTATTTTCCCGACAGTGTCATAACCCAGGAGATAACGGCAGATGGCGGAAGAACAGCTCAAAATGTTGATCGATTATCAGAATGAATATCGCAATAACCTCAATAGCGATATGAGTGCCGGGATGACCAGCAACCGCTGGATCAACTATCAGCAGTTTATCCAGACGCTGGAAAAAGCCATTACTCAGCATCGCCAGCAACTTAATCAGTGGACGCAGAAAGTTGACATTGCCCTGAACAGCTGGCGAGAAAAGAAACAACGTTTGCAGGCCTGGCAGACACTGCAGGAACGGCAATCCACGGCGGCACTGCTTGCAGAAAACCGCCTCGATCAGAAAAAGATGGATGAGTTCGCCCAGCGCGCCGCCATGAGGAAACCTGAATGATTCGCTTAGCGCCCTTGATTACCGCCGACGTTGACACCACCACATTGCCTGGCGGCAAAGCCAGCGATGCTGCACAAGATTTTCTCACGTTGTTGAGCGAAGCATTAGCAGGCGAGACAACAACTGACAAAGCGGCCCCCCAGTTGCTGGTAGCAACAGATAAGCCCACGACAAAAGGCGAGCCGCTGGTCAGCGATATTCTTGCCGATGCGCAACAAGCGGATTTACTGATCCCTGTGGATGAAACACTTCCTGTCATCAACGACGAACAATCCACATCAACACCGTTAACCACCGCTCAGACGATGACGTTGGCTGCGGTGGCTGACAAAAATACGACAAAAGACGAAAAAGCGGATGATCTTAATGAAGACGTCACCGCAAGTCTGAGCGCCCTTTTTGCGATGTTGCCGGGTTTTGACAATACGCCCAAAGTGACTGATGCACCGTCAACCGTGTTACCGGCAGAGAAACCAACGCTCTTCACAAAACTGACTTCTGCGCAACTCACTACAGCACAGCCTGATGACGCCCCCGGCACACCAGCTCAGCCATTAACACCGCTGGTAGCAGAAGCCCAGAGTAAAGCGGAAGTCATCAGCACGCCTTCGCCGGTGACCGCTGACGCCAGCCCGCTAATCACTCCACACCAGACACAGCCACTGCCCACCGTCGCCGCGCCTGTTTTGAGTGCACCGCTGGGTTCTCACGAATGGCAACAATCATTGAGCCAGCATATTTCGCTGTTCACCCGCCAGGGGCAACAAAGTGCAGAGTTGCGTCTGCACCCACAGGATTTAGGTGAAGTGCAAATTTCCCTCAAAGTGGATGATAACCAGGCGCAGATCCAGATGATTTCACCGCATCAGCACGTACGCGCCGCCCTGGAAGCAGCGCTGCCGGTACTGCGTACGCAGCTGGCCGAAAGTGGCATTCAGTTAGGGCAAAGCAACATTAGTGGCGAAAGCTTTAGTGGTCAGCAGCAGGCCGCTTCCCAGCAACAGCAAAGCCAACGCACAGCAAACCATGAACCTCTGGCGGGGGAAGACGACGATACGCTTCCGGTTCCCGTCTCTTTACAAGGGCGTGTAACAGGTAACAGCGGCGTTGATATTTTCGCCTAACGTCAGAGGTAGCACCGTAATCCGCGTCTTTTCCCCGCTTTGTTGCGCTCAAGACGCAGGATAATTAGCCGATAAGCAGTAGCGACACAGGAAGACCGCAACACATGACTGATTACGCGATAAGCAAGAAAAGCAAGCGATCGCTTTGGATCCCGATTCTGGTATTCATTACCCTCGCGGCCTGTGCCAGCGCAGGTTACAGCTACTGGCATTCGCATCAGGTTGCCGCTGACGACAAAGCGCAGCAACGCGTCGTGCCCTCCCCGGTCTTCTATGCGCTGGATACCTTTACGGTCAATTTGGGCGATGCGGATCGCGTGCTTTATATCGGCATAACCCTGCGACTGAAAGATGAAGCAACCCGCTCGCGGCTGAGTGAGTATTTGCCGGAAGTCCGTAGTCGCTTGCTGTTACTGTTTTCACGTCAGGATGCTGCCGTACTGGCGACAGAAGAAGGCAAGAAAAACCTGATTGCCGAGATTAAAACCACACTTTCCACCCCGCTTGTTGCCGGGCAACCGAAACAGGATGTCACCGACGTGCTGTATACCGCTTTTATTCTGCGATAACGACATGGGCGATAGTATTCTTTCTCAAGCTGAAATTGATGCGCTGTTGAATGGTGACAGCGAAGTCAAAGACGAACCGACAGCCAGTATTAGCGGCGAAAGTGACATTCGTCCGTACGATCCGAATACCCAACGACGGGTTGTGCGCGAACGTTTGCAGGCGCTGGAAATCATTAATGAGCGCTTTGCCCGCCATTTTCGTATGGGGCTGTTCAACCTGCTGCGCCGTAGCCCGGACATTACCGTCGGGGCCATCCGCATTCAGCCGTACCATGAATTTGCCCGCAACCTGCCGGTGCCGACCAACCTGAACCTAATCCACCTGAAACCGCTACGCGGCACAGGGCTGGTAGTGTTCTCGCCGAGTCTGGTGTTTATCGCCGTGGATAACCTGTTTGGCGGCGATGGACGCTTCCCGACCAAAGTGGAAGGTCGCGAGTTTACCCATACTGAACAGCGCGTCATCAACCGTATGTTGAAGCTGGCGCTGGAAGGCTATAGCGACGCCTGGAAAGCGATTAATCCGCTGGAAGTTGAGTACGTGCGTTCGGAAATGCAGGTGGAATTTACCAATATCACCACCTCGCCGAACGACATTGTGGTTAACACGCCGTTCCATGTGGAGATTGGCAACCTGACCGGCGAATTTAATATCTGCCTGCCATTCAGCATGATCGAGCCGCTACGGGAATTGTTGGTTAACCCGCCGCTGGAAAACTCGCGTAATGAAGATCAGAACTGGCGCGATAACCTGGTGCGCCAGGTGCAGCATTCACAGCTGGAACTGGTGGCCAACTTTGCCGATATCTCGCTACGCCTGTCGCAGATTTTAAAACTGAAACCCGGCGACGTCCTGCCGATAGAAAAACCCGATCGCATCATCGCCCATGTTGACGGCGTCCCGGTTCTGACCAGTCAGTACGGTACTCTCAACGGTCAGTATGCGTTACGGATAGAACATTTGATTAACCCGATTTTAAATTCTCTGAACGAGGAACAGCCCAAATGAGTGACATGAATAATCCGGCCGATGACAACAACGGCGCAATGGACGATCTGTGGGCTGAAGCGTTGAGCGAGCAAAAATCAACCAGCGAAAAAAGCGCTGCCGACGCGGTGTTCCAGCAATTTGGCGGTGGTGATGTCAGCGGAACGTTGCAGGATATCGACCTGATTATGGATATTCCGGTCAAGCTGACCGTCGAGCTGGGCCGTACGCGGATGACCATCAAAGAGCTGTTGCGTCTGACGCAAGGGTCAGTCGTGGCGCTGGACGGTCTGGCGGGCGAACCGCTGGATATTCTGATCAACGGTTATTTAATCGCCCAGGGCGAAGTGGTGGTTGTTGCCGATAAATATGGCGTGCGGATCACCGATATCATTACCCCGTCCGAGCGGATGCGCCGCCTGAGCCGTTAGTGATGAATAACCATGCTACTGTGCAATCTTCCGCGCCGGTTTCTGCTGAGCCACTGCTGCAGGTGAGCGGCGCACTCATCGCCATTATTGCCCTGATCCTCGCTGCTGCCTGGCTGGTAAAACGGCTGGGATTTGCCCCTAAACGCACTGGCGTTAACGGTCTGAAAATTAGCGCCAGTGCTTCGCTGGGCGCGCGTGAACGGGTCGTGGTGGTCGATGTGGAAGATGCACGGCTGGTGCTCGGCGTTACCGCAGGGCAAATCAATCTGCTGCATAAACTTCCCCCTTCAGCACCAACGGAAGAGATACCGCAGACCGATTTTCAGTCGGTCATGAAAAATTTGCTTAAGCGTGGCGGGAGATCCTGATGCGTCGTTTGTTTTCTGTCGCACCGGTCCTTCTCTGGCTGATTACGCCCCTCGCCTTCGCGCAACTGCCGGGTATCACCAGCCAGCCGCTACCTGGCGGTGGACAAAGCTGGTCGCTCCCGGTGCAGACGCTGGTGTTCATCACCTCGTTGACGTTCATTCCAGCGATTTTACTGATGATGACCAGTTTCACCCGCATCATTATTGTTTTTGGTTTATTGCGTAACGCGCTGGGAACGCCCTCCGCGCCACCTAACCAGGTATTGCTGGGGCTGGCACTGTTTTTGACCTTTTTTATTATGTCGCCAGTGATCGACAAAATTTATGTCGATGCGTACCAGCCATTCAGCGAAGAGAAAATCTCAATGCAGGAGGCGCTGGAAAAAGGGGCGCAGCCGCTGCGTGAGTTTATGCTGCGTCAGACCCGCGAGGCAGATTTAGGGTTGTTTGCCAGACTGGCGAATACCGGCCCGTTGCAGGGGCCTGAAGCTGTGCCGATGCGCATTTTGCTCCCGGCCTACGTGACCAGCGAGTTGAAAACCGCATTTCAGATAGGCTTCACGATTTTCATCCCTTTTTTGATTATCGACCTGGTGATTGCCAGCGTGTTGATGGCATTGGGGATGATGATGGTTCCCCCCGCCACCATTGCTCTGCCCTTTAAACTGATGCTGTTTGTACTGGTGGATGGCTGGCAATTGCTGGTCGGTTCGCTGGCGCAGAGCTTTTACAGCTAGAGAGGCAAAATGACACCTGAATCGGTCATGATGATGGGAACTGAAGCGATGAAAGTCGCGCTGGCACTGGCAGCCCCGCTGTTGCTGGTAGCGCTGGTCACGGGCCTTATCATCAGTATTTTGCAGGCAGCCACGCAGATTAACGAAATGACGCTGTCGTTTATTCCGAAAATCATCGCCGTATTTATCGCCATCATTATTGCCGGACCGTGGATGCTCAATCTGTTGCTGGATTACGTCCGCACCTTGTTCACTAACCTGCCGTATATCATCGGGTAGCCCGTACAATGATGCAGGAGACAAGCGATCAATGGCTTTCCTGGTTAAGCCTGTACTTCTGGCCGTTACTGCGCGTGCTGGCGCTCATTTCTACCGCGCCAATTCTGAGCGAACGCAGCGTGCCGAAACGGGTAAAACTGGGTCTGGCAATGATGATCACGTTCGCCATTGCCCCATCATTACCTGCCAACGATGTTCCTGTTTTTTCGTTCTTTGCTCTGTGGCTGGCCGTACAGCAGATCCTGATCGGCATTGCGCTTGGTTTTACCATGCAATTTGCCTTTGCCGCTGTGCGAACCGCTGGCGAAATTATCGGTCTGCAAATGGGGCTGTCATTTGCGACATTTGTCGATCCTGGCAGCCATCTCAATATGCCCGTTTTAGCGCGCATCATGGATATGCTGGCATTACTGCTGTTCCTGACATTTAACGGTCATTTATGGTTGATTTCACTGCTGGTCGATACCTTTCACACCCTGCCGATTGGTAGCGAACCGTTGAACAGCAATGCGTTTCTGGCACCCACCAAAGCAGGGAGTTTGATTTTCCTTAACGGGCTGATGCTGGCGTTACCGCTCATTACTCTGTTGCTGACCCTGAATCTGGCATTAGGTTTACTGAATCGTATGGCCCCGCAATTATCCATTTTTGTTATTGGATTTCCATTAACTCTGACTGTCGGCATCTCTTTAATGGCGGCATTAATGCCGTTAATTGCGCCTTTTTGCGAACATTTATTCAGTGAAATTTTTAATTTGCTGGCTGATATTATTAGTGAATTACCATTAATATAATTCCGTAACGTTTATCATGCTACCCTAAGGATTATCCGAAAAATAATATCTGCGAACATCTTCCAGGATACTCCTGTAGCGAAATATTTGTTTTAAGCTCACTCACATATCGCAACATTTACTTTAAGACAATTCCAGGCAAATTATACAACACTTTACGGGATAGTAAGTCCGCCTGAAAAATTGCGAGAGTGGCGCATTAGGTGACCCATGTTGTTCCGTTTAGTCATGATGAAATATTCAGGTAAGGGGAATTATCGTTACGCATTGAGTGAGGGTATGCCATGTCAACGATTATTATGGATTTATGTAGTTACACCCGACTAGGTTTAACCGGGTATCTGTTGAGTAGAGGGGTTAAAAAAAGAGAAATCAACGACATTGAAACCGTTGATGACCTTGCCATAGCTTGTGATTCACAGCGTCCTTCAGTGGTGTTTATTAATGAGGACTGTTTCATCCACGATGCTTCTAACAGTCAGCGCATCAAGCACATCATTAATCAACATCCCAATACGTTATTTATCGTTTTTATGGCAATTGCCAATGTTCATTTTGATGAATATCTATTGGTCAGAAAAAATTTATTGATCAGTTCTAAATCGATTAAACCGGAATCTCTCGACGATATCCTTGGCGATATTCTGAAAAAAGAGACAACGATAACCTCGTTTTTAAATATGCCGACGTTATCATTGAGCCGAACCGAATCGAGTATGTTGCGAATGTGGATGGCAGGTCAGGGAACCATTCAAATCTCCGACCAAATGAATATCAAAGCCAAGACCGTTTCATCGCATAAAGGTAATATTAAACGTAAGATCAAAACGCATAATAAACAGGTTATCTACCATGTCGTCCGACTGACGGATAATGTGACTAATGGTATTTTTGTCAACATGCGCTAACACATTCTGACTGGTGGTTTCCCACCAGTCAGGCTGAATAAGATTACTCTGCTTTCTCAACAAAGATACCGTCCTGATGCCCTGCTTCATTAAAGAACCAGATGCCGAGCGGGTAGTCTTCCAGCGCAACCAGGTACATTGTGCCTTCACTAAACTCCTCAACTGCCAGTACCACTCCAGGACGACGCGGACCGCCATCCGTTTTGACTGTTACCCGATCATTCACCTTCATCGTTTTCCTCCTGTGGCTTTGTGCCAGTGTAGAACAATTTCGTTTTTCTGGCAGCGCCAAGCGCGCGCGAGTGCTGATTTTCTCGACGGTCTATACTTAAGAGATGCCAGGCGGACTTAACGACTGGCGGCAACAACAGAGTAACGGTTGCGAGGAAAGATGATGAAAACCGCAAAAGTGTACAGCGATACCGCAAAACGTGAGGTCAGCGTCGATGTCGATGCCCTGCTGGCGGCGATCAATGAAATTAGCGAAAGCGAAGTTCATCGCAGCCAGAACGATTCTGAACACGTTAGCGTCGATGGACGTGAATATCATACATGGCGTGAATTGGCGGATGCCTTCGAACTGGATATTCATGACTTCAGCGTCTCTGAAGTGAATCGTTGAATGCACAATAAAAAAATCCCGACCCTGAGGGTGTCGGGATGAAACTTGCTTAAGCAAGAAGCACTTAAAAAATTCGTTACACCAGGAAATCTGATGTGTTCATCACCTTATCTGCAATTTTTTTCGCTGACAAGAAAATATTCGCGCTATGAATGATTAACGCTACTTATGAATAGAAATGTGACGCGCGTCACCCCTTGGTGGCTCTGGTGTCAACGGGATCGCTCCCGAAAAAATCATCTTTGATTATTTGTGCTGTTTTGAGAATCATCCTGGTAAGGGGAGTACTGCGCGACCATGTTTTCAATTCAACAACCACTACTGGTTTTTAGCGATCTTGATGGCACCCTGCTGGACAGTCATAGTTATGACTGGCAACCGGCAGCCCCCTGGCTCAGCCGTTTACACGAAGCCAATATTCCCGTCATTCTCTGTAGCAGTAAAACTTTAGCGGAAATGCTGTACTTGCAAAAAATGTTGGGGCTACAAGGCTTACCGCTGATTGCAGAGAATGGCGCAGTGATCCAGCTTGCTGAACAATGGCAGGATATAGACGGTTTTCCACGCATCATCTCAGGTATTAGCCATGGCGAAATCTGCCAGGTTTTAAATACGCTACGCGAGAAAGAACATTTTAAATTCACGACTTTTGATGATGTCGACGATGCAACCATTGCCGAATGGACGGGATTAAGCCGTAGCTAGGCGGCGCTGACGCAGCTGCATGAGGCGTCGGTAACGCTAATCTGGCGCGACAGTGACGAGCGTATGGCACAATTTATCGCTCGTCTGAACGAACTGGGCTTGCAGTTTATGCAGGGTGCGCGCTTCTGGCACGTACTGGATGCCTCTGCCGGAAAAGATCAGGCTGCCAACTGGATTATCGCGACCTATCAACAATTGTCAGGCAGACGCCCAACCACACTTGGCCTGGGCGATGGGCCAAACGATGCGCCTTTACTGGAGGTAATGGATTACGCGGTGATTGTGAAAGGGCTAAACCGTGAAGGGGTACATCTGCATGATGAGGATCCGGCCCGCGTCTGGCGAACGCAGCGTGAAGGACCGGAAGGCTGGCGTGAAGGGCTGGACCATTTTTTCTCCGCCCGTTAAGCGTTATCGCTCGCGAATACCCGATTGCGCCCGGCCTGTTTTGCGAGGTAAAGCCGACGGTCGGCCAATGACTGGAGTTGTTCAAAATCATAATCACCGGTTTCCTCGCTGCTACTTACCCCCAGCGAGGCACTGATGCGTATCGTTGTACTCTTGGCGATCAGCATCTCTTTTTCATTTAACTTCAGGCGAATACGTTCTGCGACCTCCGCAGCCTGCGTCAGATTCGCGCCTGGCAGAATCACACAAAACTCCTCACCACCGACCCGCCCGGCAACGTCCTGCGCACGCAAGGAACTGCTAATTAATCCGGCAGCATGAGAAAGAACACGGTCGCCCGCCTGATGACCAAAGCGGTCATTAATCGCTTTAAAATGGTCAAGATCGACCTGAATGACAGAAAAAGGATGTTGGTGCGTCTGACACAATTTAGCGAGCGGACGGGCTTTTTCGAACAGTGCGCCACGGTTATATAAACGCGTTAAGGTGTCGTGCCACGCCTGCCACTGCAACGAGCTTTGCAGAACATACATGTTGCTGACCATCCGGCGAATCACATACCAGGAGAGGAGTAACATGGTGGTAAAGAGCGCCCACAGCAGGGTTAATGCAATGCTGATACTGCCGAAATCGCCGCGCACGCCTTCGCTTAGCGTATGGACGCGCGCCAGCACACCGTCGAAATGGTCCAGACGTTCCCAGCTAACATAGCGACTGTCCATACGAATGCCGCCCCGCGTGTCATGTTCCATTGCCTGCGCCAGCAAGGCCAGTTCACGAGGATCAAAAATATTCCCTGTTGGATGGTCAGGATTGGAAGAGGTCAAAAATCTCAGCTTACTGTCATAGAGCTGATACTCACCATCGAGGTTTTTATCGATGGCGTTTCTTAAAAATTGCTGCATAGTACGCACGGGAATACTCATCCCCAGCACGCCATACCAGTAGTTATTACTGTCTACCGGAACACTGACGGTAACCTGCGGTTCAGTATTGCTGGCGTGTTCCGGTTGCGAAGTGAACCAGCGTACCGCGCGGTGACGATTTTCTCGTTGCGAATGGCCGATAAACCAGGGTTGGGTGACATAGCCGTAATAACGCGTTGGTACATTGCGCGTAAACAAGGTCGGCTGCGTCGAAACGTAAAATCCAGCACGCGAGACATACATCGCCTGTTCAACCATCGACGAGGAGTTGTGCGCCAGTCGCAGCAAGTAACCAACTTCCAGTGCAGCGGTAATTTCATTGTCGAGGCTTTCATTTTCGCGAGACAGGAAATTCCCCTCGCTGACTAATGCATCCGATACGCCATTGACTGGCAGGGTGCGCCGTCGGTTGAGTTCGATTTGCCAGGCGTGCTCGTCGCGATGCTGTTCGAACTCGGTTACGGCATTACGCAGAGAGGTGAAATCCAGTGGCGCCACGAGAGCTTCGCGCATGCCATTACGCAAAAAGATCAGTTTGTCGACGTTATACTGCAAATGCTTATCGAGCGCGTTGGCTACGTTTTCCAGATGATTACGCTAGCTGGAGATATAGGCATCTTCCAGCACCACCACTTCACGCCAGGTGAGCAAGGTGGAAAAAAGCAATACCACGATAAAGCAGAGATTAACGACATGACCGGGCCCCAGGCGGCGTGCGAGTTTTTTCAACCAGCTCTGGTTTTCCATTTTTGTCTCGTGCTGCACCCTGACGACTCCCAACCTGCTTTTTTATGATTCTGGCATAACCCGGCAATAGCGTACCGCAAAACAGCGATAATTTTATAATGGTGGCATGATAAGACGCGACTATCATTCATTGCAGGCATTGGGACACCAGGCCGGATGTGATCCGGCCTGGTGTTAATGATACCCTTTCAAACTTCTTCCGCAGAACGACTCCCCTCCCCCGGAACAAGATCGGTTTCATGAAAAGCTTCCCGCTTGACCCCGTAACCGTCATACCAACGACACTCAACCATACCGCTGGAGTATCCAGTGACAATCATCCGCGGGCCGCCCTCTTTAACCGTAACTTCCTCACTAACCATAAAGCTCATACTCGCCTCCTTTTTTCGAGTGAAACTTGTTCACCTTAGTTGAAGATGGCGAATTTTGCATAATAGCCAGTGCGAGTATTAATGTGCCTGACCGCGCATTTTCGCTACTGCTTTCACTCCCAGCACCACGATGCCGCCGATGATAAATCCAAGAATCAGATTTAAAACAGTCGGTAATATCATCGCCACCACTGCACTTTGCTGCCCGGCGATATGTTCAATAGCGTGATGCAGCGGCGCAATACCATGTACCACAATCCCGCCGCCGACGAGGAACATCGCCAGCGTGCCGACAATCGATAATGCTTTCATCAGCCAAGGCGCGATAATCAATAACCCTTTACCTAATGCCTGCATCAGCGCGCTAGATTTTTCCGCCAGCCAATACCCTAGGTCATCAATCTTAACGATAACCCCTACCAGACCGTAGACGCCCACGGTCACTACCAGCGCGATGCCTGAAAGCACCAGCACCTGATTAAGCAACGGCGCCTCTGCCACAATCCCCAGCGTGATGGCGACGATTTCCGCAGACAAAATAAAATCGGTACGAATCGCCCCTTTAATTTTGTCCTTTTCAAACTTCAGCGGATCCTGCGCCGCCAGCTTCTCCAGACGCTGCTGGCTCTGCGCTGGATCTTCTTTATGTTTACGCGCCTCCAGCATATGCAGCACTTTCTCTACCCCTTCAAAGCAGAGAAACGCGCCACCAATCATCAACAGTGGCGTAATCGCCCACGGGATAAACGCACTGATGATCAGCGCCAGCGGCACCAGAATCACTTTATTGATCAGCGATCCTTTCGCCACGCCCCAGACCACGGGAAGTTCCCGGTTGGCCCGCACGCCTGAAACTTGTTGCGCATTGAGCGATAAATCATCCCCTAATACACCGGCGGTTTTCTTCGCCGCCAGTTTGCCCATCACAGAGATATCGTCCAGCAGTGTGGCGATATCATCGAGCAACGTCAGTAAACTACTCCCGGCCAAAAGCATTCCCTCTCATTTTTATTGTTGAAGGGTGTAAGTATGAAGCAAAAACGGCAGCTCTGATACTTGCTTCACAGGTCAACATTTATTTAACAATCAAGTGCAATTATATCTCTCGCCAGCAGAATGATTTTCACGTTTACTATGAACCACCTTTTTATTTCCGCCGTGAGGGATTATGCGTTTCCGCCAGTTGTTACCGCTTTTTGGCGCGCTGTTTGCGTTGTATATCATTTGGGGCTCAACCTATTTTGTCATTCGGATTGGCGTGGGAAGCTGGCCTCCGTTAATGATGGCGGGCGTTCGATTCCAGGCAGCCGGTATTTTATTGCTGGCATTTTTGCTACTGCGCGGACACAAACTTCCCCCGCTACGTCCGCTGCTCAATGCCGCGCTGATTGGCCTGTTATTGCTGGCTGTCGGTAATGGCATGGTGACGGTTGCCGAACATCAAAATGTTCCTTCCGGCATCGCCGCCGTAGTGATTGCAACCGTGCCCCTCTTTACCCTGTGCTTCAGTCGCCTGTTTGGCATTAAAACGCGCAAACTGGAATGGGTGGGTATTGCCATTGGGCTTGCCGGAATCATCATGCTCAATAGCGGTGGAAATTTAAGCGGCAATCCGTGGGGCGCGATTCTGATTTTAATCGGCTCGATTAGCTGGGCGTTTGGCTCAGTTTATGGCTCGCGCATTACCTTACCTGTAGGGATGATGGCGGGTGCGATTGAGATGCTGGCGGCAGGCGTGGTGTTAATGATCGCATCGATGATTGCGGGTGAAAAACTGACGGCGCTCCCTTCCCTGTCAGGCTTCCTTGCGGTCGGCTATCTGGCGCTGTTTGGTTCGATTATCGCCATTAACGCTTATATGTATTTAATCCGTAATGTCAGTCCGGCTCTCGCCACCAGCTACGCCTACGTTAACCCGGTGGTCGCGGTCTTGCTGGGTACGGGACTGGGTGGCGAAACGCTGTCGAAGATTGAATGGCTGGCGCTCGGCGTAATTGTTTTCGCGGTGGTACTGGTCACGTTGGGAAAATATCTCTTCCCGGCCAAACCCGTTGTCGCGCCAGTTATTCAGGATGCATCAAGCGAGTAAATGAATCCCCTGCGTGTCGATCTGCGCGCTGGCACCTTCGCCGCAGATCCACTCTTCCAGACGCTCGGTAAGCGCCGCATCCGTCAGCTTCTCGCGCCTACGTAACGCACACTCCCAGACAATCAGTACGCGCCAGCCGAGCTCCTGCAAGCGACTGATATCGCGGCGATCGCGTTCAACATTTTTACCTATCTTCTCCAGCCAGAACTCAGTTCGAGTCGCAGGCACTTTAAACAGATAGCAGTGATGATGATGCCAGAAGCAGCCGTGGGTAAATATCACGCAGCGATATTCATCAACGACAAAATCCGGGCGTCCGGGCAGACTGGCGTCCTGAACGCGAAACGCAAGGCCCTGCCCGGTTAACAAACTGGCGAGGCGCTTCTCAATCGCCGTATCACGCGTGGCAATCGCGCGCATATTTTTGCTGCGGGTGGCCTTATCGTGAACGTCGACCATGTTGTGCCTCTTGCTGACGCAACGCCACCGCCTGTTTGATTTTTGGCTCAAGCAGTTTTGCCACCGCGGCAAAGACCGGCACGACCACCGAGTTGCCGAACTGGCGATAGGCCTGAGTGTCCGAAACCGGAATGCGGAATTTCGCTTCTCCCGGCGCTTCAAAACCCATTAAGCGCGCGCATTCACGAGGCGTTAACCGACGTGGACGATGTTGCTGATTCAGCGGATCGTCAAAGTCTTTCTCACCCGTGGCCATATCCCAACCGCGATCGATTAAAATTTCCGCGCCATCTTTGTAATAACGAGCAGACAGCGTACGGGTGACGCTTTGCGGATTGTTCGGATAAACCATTCCATAACCGAAGCCGTTACCGCGCGCCTGATGTTTTTTCGCATATCGATAGAGGTACTTCCACAGCACCGGCGTCAGGATATATTTCGCCTCAACCATCGGGTCCAGCAGCTGCGCCAGCGTCACTCGCTGTGCAGGGAAACATTCGCTGATATCACGCAGAGTAAAATCGGCTTTCAGATTCAGATCGCGACGAAAACCCACCAGCACGATGCGTTCACGGTGCTGCGGCAGGAAATGTTTACCATCGATGATTTTCGGATCGTCCGGCCCGTTATCTTCTGCATCGGCAACGTCATAGCCCAGTTCGTCCAGCGTCTGCATGATGATGCGGAACGTTTTTCCCTTATCGTGACTCTTCAGGTTTTTGACGTTTTCGAGCACAAACATCGCCGGACGACGCGCGTCGATAATGCGCACCACATCAAAGAACAGCGTGCCCTGGGTATCGCAGGCAAAACCGTGCGCCCGCCCGAGCGAGTTCTTTTTCGATACGCCAGCCAGCGAAAATGGCTGACAAGGGAAACCGGCCAGTAAAACATCGTGTTCAGGAATGTGTTGACGAATATGTTCCGCCGCCGCCTCATCACTCACGCCTTCTTGATGACTGAGGGTGATGTCGCGGATATCTTCATTAAAATGATGCGTCGCCGGGTCGCAATAATGGTTGGCTTTATAAGTGCGTACCGCATGTTTGTTCCATTCGCTGGTAAACACGCACTGTCCACCAATCGATTCAAAACCACGACGGATGCCGCCAATTCCGGCAAATAGATCGATAAAGCGAAACGCATAATGCGGATGATGTTCCGGTGGTTTGGGTAACAACGTTTGCAGATGGGCAAACTCTTTCTCACTTAAACGGTGCCATGCCGAGTCATTCGCCAGCGCACGTTTTAAAATTGCCGCGCTCCAGTGATTCTCACCCACACCATTAAGCTGCGCCACCAGCATTTTAACATCATAAATTTGCAGCAGTTTCTCCAGCATTGCCTGTGCGGCATTCCCGGTGCTGTATGAATCGGTTACTGATATATTTTCCTGCATAGATTTAACCGGCCATCTGAGATGGCCGACAGGTTAACATAATTACTGCCGTTTAGGGCCACGCGCTCAGCCAGCGGGTGAAAACGCATCTATCACCTTGTGATCGATACCTTCATTCTCCCCCGCCAGTTCGGCACCGAGCTTCGCCATCAAACAGCGCCAAGCTCAATGCCCCTGAAACGGCAAATACGCGCGCCAGGCCAATCGCCCCCAGGGCTTCCAGCCGATCCGCATCCTGGACGATTTTAGCTTCCGTTGTTAAGGGGGCGATTTGCGCGCTGAAACTGTGAGCGGCAATGGCATGACAAACGGCCTCAATTTTCTCCGCCGGAAATTGCACGAACTCTTCACGGAGCAGGCGACGCGTCTCTTCTGCCGCCAGGATTGAAGAACGCTGCCGTTGCGGATGATTTTTCGCCAGGCTCACGATATCGTGAAAATAACAGGCGGTTAAAATCACCAGCATATCGACATCGTCATCTGCCGCCAGTTTCTGTGCCGTAGCCCAGACACGGCGAAAATGACACAGGTCATGCGCCGCGTCCTGATGTTGATGATGGTTTTTCAACCAGTTCTCGAACTATGCCTGCCAGTGTTGTAACTCCATACGCGCTCCGTTGCCAAAGAGTCTCAACCTTAGCAGTTTTTATTCATAGCGTCTGCAACGTGCGGGACGAGGTCGGGTGTACCATGCAATGCCGCCTAACAAGGCACCAACCAGGGCCATAAACAGAAATCCGACCAATGCTCCTAACCACTTCCCCGCGGTAGATCCTAAATCACTTTCAAATCCCGACACGGGGGCATCGGGGATCCGGCTCATCACCCAGATGTATCGCGCCATTGCCCAGACGAAATAGCCACACCATGTATAGAAAGCCCACAATGAATCGCCACGGATAATCTAGACACTTCCGAGCCGTTGATAATACTGGTTTTCATATTCTGTCGGTGACATCTGTTCGCTAGAACCATGCCGACGCTTACTGTTATAAAACATTTCGATGTAATCAAAAATATCACTGCGGGCTTCTTCCCGCGTTCCGTAGATCTTTTTCTTTATCCGTTCACGTTTCAACAACTGGAAAAAACTTTCTGCAACCGCATTATCATGGCAGTTACCGCGACGGCTCATGCTACCCTCCAGGCCGTGTGATTTCAGGAACGACTGCCACTCATGGCTTGTGTACTGACTGCCCTGATCCGAATGAACCA